>JAOAPQ010000015.1 GCA_025462965.1 Bryobacterales bacterium | reverse complement strand
GGTACATCGCAATCCATTCCCGCATTCCGTTCTCGCCACCCTCGAGCGGCGTGAACCGGTCGAACAACACCATGAACTCCACGTCCAATCCATGCCGTTCAAGCACGGCGCTGTACTCCGAAACCGAGGGAAAGTAATTGCTGATCCGGGTATCCAGCGCCTTGGTAACTCCCGCGATATTCCCTCTGCCGCCCATCTCCGCCACAAACCGGCCGCCCGGTTTCAACGCCAGTGAGACCGCTTCGGCCACCGGATCCGGTTCCAACATCCAATGCAACGCCGCATTCGAAAACACGGCATCGAACTTGTCCTCTGTCCGGAACTGCGCGGCTTCCACCAGCTGAAACTTGAGCTTCGGAAAATTCTGCCGTGCCTGCGCAATCATTGCCGGCGACGCATCGATGCCCAACACTTCGGCCCCCGCCTCCGCCATCCGCCCCATCAAATGACCCGTTCCGCAGCCCAGGTCCAGAATGCGTTCACCTGGCTGCGGCTTCAGCAAAGACAGAACATCCGCTCCGTACTCCCAAACGAAGCTGAAGGTGCTCTGATATTGGCTTGAATCCCAATCTATCGGTCGTGCGCTCATTTTAGTTTGCTCAAAATGCGGTCGTGAATCCAATGCGCGTCCCACCATTCCACCGGATTCACCTGCACGCCGTCCACCTGCATGCTGAAGTGTAAATGGTCGCCCCCGGCAAGCCCCGTGGAACCCGATTTGCCGATGACCTGTCCGCGTTTGACCGTGTCGCCCACCTTTACCGCGAACTCGCTCATATGCCCATATATCGTTTGCAGGCCGTACCCATGGTCGATGACCACGCAGTTGCCATAGATCCCCAGGTCGGAAGCCCACAAAACCTTGCCATCGTTCGACGCCGGAATGGGCGTGTGCGCAACCTTGGCCAGATCGAACCCCAGATGCACCTGCTCATCCACTTTCTTGCCTTTGTAAATGTAGCTGCGCCGGTCGGCGAAGTAGGATTCCACGGCTGAATTGATGAGCGGCAGGAACGCACCCGACCACAGCATCCGGGGTTCGCTCTTCAGTCGCAGATCGGCCAGCGTCTGATTATTCTGCTTTCGCAATTCCCGATTGATGCGCAGGAACCGTTCCAACAGATCGCCCGAACCGTTTGGCTCGATCTGGTTCACCACCTTGTTCAGAAAGTTGTCGTCGATCACGATGTCACGCTGTCGGAACGGCTTCGCTTTGATCACCGTCCGGAAGGTCGCGACTGCCATCGTTCCCGCCGGGTTCGTCGCGTAGGCGCGCGGGACAGTCGTCACCGCCGTGTCCCACGGATACGCGAATAAACTGAAGCGTTGCCTATCCGGCGCGGAAGGGAGCGGGAAACTGCGGTACCTGCCCTTACCCACTTCCACGCCCGCTTCGGTCCAATAACCGGTCGGCGTGAGCACCACCAACTCCGACCCGCCCTGGTTGATCTGATGCTCTTCGCCATCCGTGGAAACGCGCGGGGCGGTCGTCACCACATTCACATCCCAGGACGTCGAGTCTTCACGTCCGCGAAAATCGTTGGATACGGTTTCGATGATCAGTCTGGCCTTGCCGTCTTTCAAAGCCGGCGCGTCCTTCTTCCCGAAGCTGATGATGAGGTCCTGCGGCGGCGTGTGGTAGCGCGCGAAGAGGAACCGGTGAGGCGTCTTTTTCTGCAGCAATACGGTGTACTTGTCGTTGCCTTGCGCGATCGAAGCCTGCAGTGTCCGAACGCCATGCGGATTCGTGAGCACCACATGTACGGGAGTATCGAGCCCGATTACCGTGACCGCGGGTGTTACCGCGATCGAAGTTCCGGTAGAGAGAAGCAGCAGCAGGATCGGCGCCGCGATGAGCAGCACCAGTACGAAGACGAGAGTGAATTTTATTTTTTGGTCCAATTATCTATCCAATCGATGAACGTCTTGTACCAGAGCAGGGAGTTCTGGGGCTTCAGCACCCAGTGCCCCTCATCTGGAAAAATCAACAGCTGCGAAGGCACTTTCTGAAGCTGTAGCGCCGTGAAAAGTTGCAGGCCCTGGCCGTACGGAACTCGGAAATCCAGTTCGCCGTGCATCACCAGGGTAGGAGTCTTGAACTCATTCACAAACAGGCTCGGCGACCATCTGTTGTAGACTTCCGGACTCTCCCAAGGCATTCCGCTGAATTCCCATCTCGGAAACCAAAGCTCTTCGGTTTCACCGGCCATGCTGCGCAAATCGTATACGCCGGCGTGAGAAACCAGGGCCTTGAATCGTGTTGTATGGCCCAGGATCCAATCGACCATATAGCCGCCATAGGAGCCGCCCGCGGCCGCCATTCTGTCTTTGTCCGTGTAGGGCAGGGAAGCCACCTGATCCACCACGGCCATAACGTCCTCGTACGGCTTGCCGCCCCAGTCGTTATTTATGTCGTCGATGAACTTCTGCCCGAACCCGGTGCTCCCGCGCGGGTTTGGCATCACAACCACGTACCCCGCCGACGCGAACACCTCCGGATTCCACCGGTAAGACCAGCTTTGGGACCAGGCGCCCTGCGGTCCGCCGTGAATGAAGAACAGCACGGGATATTTTTTCTTCGCATCGAAGTCCACCGGCTTGACTACGAAACTCTGCACCTGCGCGTCTTCGGCGCCCTTCGTCGTGATTTCTTCAAACGGGTTGAGTTGGTGCGAAGAAAGCAGCGCATCGTTGAAATGCGTGAGTACGGCCGGCGGCCCGCCTGTCGAAGACGCGCGGCAGATCTCCACCGGCGACGATCCGGTCTGCCGCGTGAAAACGATGGTCTTGCCGTTCCGCGTGAACTGGATATCGTCAAGCGTGCTGTCCCCGCTGATAGCGATTTTCGATCCGCCGCCATCGATGCTGATGAACTGGATCGCCTGCCTCCCGCGATCCAGAGCGGTGAAGAAAATCCTCGTTGAGTCGGGCGCCCACGCGAAGCTTTCCACCCAGCGATCCAGCCAGTCCGTGAGAACCGTCAGCTTGCCGGTTGCGCGTTCCAGCAGCAACAGGCGCCAGCGATCGCTCTCGTACCCGGGCCGCGATTGTGCACGGTAGGCGATGTACTTGCCGTCCGGCGAATACTGAGGCGAGTTGTCGGCTGCGGGGTTTGTCGTAATCTGCACCGCTTTCGGGTCGCCCGAAAGCGGGACGACATAGAGATCGGAGTTGGTGCTTGTCGCCGGAACCTCGTCGGAATTCCGCGCGAAGCATAGTTCCTTGCCGTCCGGCGAGATGGCATAGTCTTCCGGTCCGCCGAGTGAGAAAGGCGGCACGTCGCGATCGCCGGGAGTGAGGTCTCGCGCCGCGCCCCCAGTGACCGGAATCACCAATAGATGACTTCGGCGCGCGCCCTGCCAGGTCGTCCAATGACGGTAGAGCAGCTGCGTAATCAGGCGTGCTTTGACCGGATTGTTCTTGCCCTCGTCCAGCTTCTTCTGATTGCAGGCATCATCCGCGCCGCATTCCGGAAATACATCGCTTTGAAAGACAATGTTTTTTCCATCGGGGGAGATCAATTCCCCCGCGGCCTCGGTGGGGACATGCGTAATCTGCTTCGGGTTTGCGCCGCTCGCGTCCATCACCCATATTTGCGAGGTCCCGCCTTTATCACATGTGTAGAAGATCTGCTTCGAATCGGGCGACCAGCGGGGCCTCTCGTTCGAATCCGCCGGATCCGCAAGTTCCCTCGGCTCGCCGCCTTCCAGCGGGACAACGTACACGTGGGACTTCTTCTTGTTCTGCCCGCTATCCACCGTGACGGCGGAAAACGCAACGCTCTTTCCATCGGGCGAAATCTGAGGATCGCCGAGTCGTGTCAGTTGCAAAAGCGTTTGGGCGTCGAATGGTGCCTTCTGGGCGAAGACGGTGGCCGTTGAAAGCAGGAGAACCAGCGCAATCTTCATCAGTCTACGATCTTAGCGTTTATCTCTACCCCATTCGTATTTCCTGGTAATACAGGCATCGCCGTTAGTGGCCTGTCGCGGTGTTCAACGCCGCCCCTCCGGTCGCATATAGTATTTGTCATGGATCGGCGTCATTTCCTCGCAACCAGCATCGCGGGCTTGGCCGCACAAGCGTACGCACAAGAAAAGGTGCGTCGCGTCGGCCTAATCGGCTGCGGATGGTACGGCAAAATCGACCTTCTCCGCCTCATTCAGATATCTCCCGTCGAAGTCGTCTCGCTCTGCGACGTCGACAAGGACATGCTCGCGCAAGCGGCTGAAATCGTGGCGGGCCGCCAAAAGTCACACAAGACTCCGCGCATGTACGCCGATTACCGCGAGATGCTGCGCCAAAAGGATCTCGACCTCGTCCTGATCGCCACGCCCGATCACTGGCACGCGCTTACTATGATCGAGGCGGTCAAATCCGGACTCGATGTCTACGTGCAGAAGCCGATCAGCGTCGATATCGAGGAGGGCCGCGCCATGCTCGCCGCCGCGCGGAAGTACAAACGAGTAGTGCAGGTAGGCATGCAGCGCCGGAGCACGCCGCATCTAGCGGAGGCCCGCGATGAAATTGTGGTGCCGGGAAAACTCGGCAAGGTAGGTCTGGTCGAGATCTGCTGCTACTACCATATGCGCGCGACCGCCAATCCACCGGACACCCGGCCGCCCGCGAATCTCGACTACGAGATGTGGACCGGCCCCGCGCCCATGCGCCCCTACAATTCGCTGGTGCATCCCCGCACTTGGCGCGCCTTCATGGAATACGGCAACGGAATCGTGGGCGACATGTGCGTCCACATGTTCGATATGACCCGTTGGATGCTGAATCTGGGTTGGCCCAAGAGCATTTCCTCAACCGGCGGGATTCTGATCGATAAATCCAGCAAAGCCAACATTAGCGACACCCAAACAGTGACGTTTCATTACGACGATCTCGATGTCGTATGGCAGCATCGTTCATGGGGTGATGCGCCCGATCCCAAATACCCTTGGGCGGCCATGTTTTATGGCGACAAGGGCACTCTCAAAGCCGGTGTCTTTGGCTACGACTTCAAGCCCGAAAAGGGCGACGCAATCCACCGTGACGTCACGTACGAATACGAGCAGTTCCCGGAAGACAAAACCGAGAAGGACCTCGAACGTCACGTAGCTCCCGCTATTCGTCGCCACATGCGGGACTTCCTCGCGAATATCGATTCGCGCGGAAAACCCGTGTCGGATATCGAGCAAGGGTACATTTCGGCGTCAAGTTGCATTTTGGGGAATCTATCGATGAAGCTGGGCCGTACGTTGGCCTGGGATGCCCGCACTGAGCGTGTGGTCAACGACGCCGAGGCCAACCGTCTACTCGCGCGTCCGTATCGGGCTCCGTGGACCCACCCTGGCCTGCCGCGCCCCACTGCCTAGGACTATAGCAACTTTAGATATGAATTTTAAGTGAAGTTTTGCTTGCATTCGATACGTACTAAAGGCATACTCCGAACAAATGTAGTCTCCTACTACTTTTTAGGAGGAAGCAATGTATCGCGTTGTAATTACAAAAGTTCTCGTTGCGGCTGGGATGTTAGTTGCGTCCAGCCAAATTTACGCCACCCAACTTAATCCCGGCGGCACCGTAGTAAACCCAGGCACGACAAGCGCACCGGGCGGTTCCCCTATCGCGATCGACCCCATCACTCTGACTCAGGGGGGCCTGAACGACGGGTTCAACTGGAAGAACGGGAAGGGAAAGCCGAACGAATCGAGCGGTAATTACGTCAATGCCGTTTACGTGGATCCAGTCACCCATGAACTGGATTTCTATTACCAGATCCAAAACACGTTCGCGGGTAACGCCACGGGCCAGAACACATTAAGTTCGACTTTTATGATTTCGGATTTCGCCGGATTCACCATCTTCAACGTGTTGCAGCTTCAGTCCAGCGTTGCCGGTAATTTTTTCGGTGACGGCAGCAGTGACGAGTTCAAAGGCAAGACGCAAGTTTCGATCGTCGATGTAAAGCGAAGCGCCAATGGTTCCAACATCGTCGTCGACTTGAGTTCGGTAGTGAAGCCGGGACAAAATACCGCAGTTCTGCTTCTCAAAACGAACGCGAAGAACTTCGATCAGGGAACGTCGAGTTTCAACTGGAAAACGCCCCCATCAGGCTGTCCAGCCATCGCCCAGGCTACCGGCAATTGCGGAAATGCCTATAAAGAGCCGTTCTTCCTGAATAATCTTGAACCCTTCCAGGCTCCGGAGCCTGGATTTTACGGGATGCTATCGCTCGGTATCGCCGGACTTTTCTTTGTTGTCCGCCGGCGCCGCACCACAACAGCGGTATAGGCAATTCTTCTAAATTACTGGGCGTGCAGAGACTTGCACGCTCTTTTTCTTTTGGTGGGCCGCCCACACTCCCCTCGGGGCGGGCCGCGATCCGGAACCCCTAATGGGCCCTTGAGTGCTCAGCATGTTGGGCATAGATTTTATGCGTCGCGAAGAAAAGGGAAAGAGCTCGTCGGTCCTGAACGTACGGATCGCGGCAAACCTCAAAGTCGACCTGGAAGTTGCCGTCGCAAGATCCCGTAGTAGCTTGCAGGCCGCAGTGACAGAGGCCATTGCAGCCTGGCTCGCCGTGCAGGCAAGCGGCAAAATCAACGTGTTGACTCCTGATCAGCTTTCGGAGGTTGTCGCGTTCATAGATCTGCTCCGCACCGGCAACGAGGAGGATCTCCGTAAGATTGCTCCCGTACTGGCAAAGTCGCGGTCCACGGGCGGGGTCGAGAAAGAGGCCGCTCAGCACAAAGCGGGAGTCGCCTGAGCTTTCAGTCACGAACCTTACCGCATGTCACCGCGGGGCCTACACTGGCGAAGGTTCCACAGGACGCCGCACTGCCCACGCCTGAGTTCGCCGATAGTATCACCCGTTACTTCCCGATCCCCGATTACTGTTCCGTTCAAATCGAAACCCAAGAGTGAAACACCGCCCGGCAACGAGAGACCCCGGCTAGCGTTTCGGCGGGATTTTACGAAAATCTCGTTAAAGCTCTTGCGAATCCCCGATACATCCTATACTCTATCGGAATAGTAGATAAACAGGAAAGCAGGCGCGGCCTCTCGCCGCCGGTCTTATTTCCCCCCCGCAAACTCGCGGGCGCGCGATTTACAATTTTCTGAATTGGCCGATCCGTCCGGAGATCGCTCCGGCCTCCTATTCGCCAAGTTTCCAATGCTCACGTTGACGGGCTCGGTTGACCCGCCAACAAAGAGAAACCCAACTGCGGGGAAACGAAGGATCGCATCAGAATGTCAATATCGCCCAATAGCGTCTCGCGCTCATCGTCAGTCGTATTCATAACAAGCCTTTTCGCCGCCGCCCTCTGCGCTCAGACGTCCGAAATTTCAGGCCGCATCCTGGACCCCTCACGAAGCGCTCTCTCCGGGGCGAAGGTCACTTTGACCCGTACCGATACCGGCTACCAGCGCAGCACGCTTTCCAGCCAGGAAGGATATTACGGGTTCCCCCTGCTCGCGCCCGGCTCCTACGAAATCGCGGCGGAGCGCGATGGCTTCCAAACCCAAACACGCGCCGGAATTACCGTGCAAACCGGCGTTATCAGCACCGTCGACCTGCAATTGCAAGTGGGATCTGTCTCGCAGGCCGTCACTGTCACCGAATCGGCGCCGCTCCTGGAAGCCGGCACATCCGCCATTACGCATGTAGTGGAAAACAAAACCATTGCAGGCATGCCCTTGCTGGACCGCCGCTCTGCGCAGCTTACGCGTTTGAATGGCTTCGTTGTCCAAGCCGGGGCCGGCGCGGGTGCCACCTTCGCTATAGCCGGAGGACGCGGGAACAATGCTAATTATCTGATCGATGGCGGCACCGCGCAGAACCTTACCCTTGGCGTCTCGACCCTCGCCTTCGACCCTCCCGTCGAGTCAATGCAGGAATTCAACGTGGCGGTCAGTAACTATTCCGCAGAACTCGGCCGTACCGGCGGCGGGGTCATCCAGATGACGACAAAGTCCGGCACGAACAATTTTCACGGTTCAGTGTATGAGTTTTTCCGGAATGACGCGCTGAACACGCGCACGTTCTTCGCGAGCACGAAGCCGGTGCTTCGGTACAACCTCTTCGGCGCGAGCCTCGGAGGCCCGATCAAGCGGAACAAGACTCAGTTTTTCTTCAACTACGAAGGCAAACGGCAGACAAGCGCGACAACCCAGACTCTGAACATTCCGACTGCCGCGGAAACGCACGGCGACTTCTCGGCGGATTCGTACAAAATCATCGATCCCTTGACTAAAGCTCCTTTCCCGAACAACACCATCCCTGCGAGCCGGCTTGATCCCGTAGGCGCAAAACTCGCGGCCTTCTATCCTGCTCCGAACGTGCCGGGCGCGTCCTCGGGCAAAGCAAACTTCCGGGCGAACGCCCCCTCGCAAAACGTTGCGGACGATTACGTTGCCCGTATCGATCACGTGTTCAGCGACAACGATCGTATTTTCGGTCGCCTGCTCGCCGAACCGAGCCATACGGTGACCAATTCGATCTTCCCGACGCCCGGCACGGACTCTTTCGGGGTGCTGTCGCACAACTACTACTACAACGTCTCAGCGACCTGGTACCACAATTTCTCGCCCTCCCTGATCAATGAAGCCCGGTACACTTACACGCGCCGGCAGGCACTTTCCATTTCGGCCGGCGCGAACACCACCATCGATCAGTCCCTCGGGTTGACGGGCATCAACCAGGCATTTTTCCCCACCGTGACGGTGTCCGGCTTCCAAACGCTGGGCAATGCTTCGCAACAGCAGCGACTGCAAACACCGATCCGCAGCGATCAATACGCGAATAATGTCACTTTCACGCGCGGAAGCCACCAGGTCAAGTTCGGCGTGGAATACAGGTACGCGAGCAACGTCGATCTGTATTCACCGACCGCCGGCGGATCGTTCGCCTTCACCAACACGGCCACGGGCAGCGGATTGGCATCGCTTCTTCTGGGCTGGGTTAATTCCGCCAGTCGGCTCGAGACCTACGAGCTCCATACGCGCGCGGATTCCTACGCGGGATTCATTCAGGACGATTGGCGTGTCACGCCCAAACTCACCCTCAACCTCGGCCTGCGATACG
>JAOAPQ010000006.1 GCA_025462965.1 Bryobacterales bacterium | reverse complement strand
GGCCGGCGCTGGCGCTCGCGCTCGTTCTCTGGCGCGTGCGGCGCAAAAACTACGTCGGGTACTCCCTGCTCTCTTACCTGGGGGCGCGGGTGCGGCGGCTGCCTTACCAGATTGTGCTCCCCCGGCTGTGCGATTCGGCGGGGTTGCTGGCCTTAAGCGCGGCACTGCTGAATCCCGTCACCCCACTCGCCGAGCGCACCGTGCAGAGCCAGGGGCTGAACATGGCCCTGGTTGTGGATCTTTCGTCCAGCATGGAGATGCCGGTAACGGGCGGTAAGAAATCCGCCGCGGGCAGAGAAGAGACGCGCCTGGACGCCGTGAAAAGCGCAATTGTCGACTTTATCCGGCTGCGCAAGAGCGACCGCATCGGTGTGGTGGTCTTTTCGAACAATGCCTACGTGGTCACGCCGCTGACCCTCGACTACGCCTACCTGGAAAACTACGTTCAAATGATCAACGACCGCACGCTGAGCGACGAAGGCATGACGGCCATCGGCGAGGGCCTGCTCACTGCCCGCGACATGCTGGTGCGTCAGGCGGAGGCGGGCCACCGGCGGGGCAACGTGATCGTCCTGCTAACCGATGGAGAGAATAATACGGGACGCCCGGTGGATGTTGCGCTGCGCGAAGTGCGGATGGCGGGCATTAAGACCTATTTCATCGGGGTGGAAGTGGTGATGGGGACGACGGTTGAGAATCAGGGCTTCAACGACGCGCCTTCCCTTCTAGCCGGCGTGGTGTCGACGGGAGGGAAATATTTCGATGTGAGGAATGCCGGCCAGCTGCGCCAGGCCTACGAGGAGATCGCCGGGCTGGAGAAGGCAAAGTTCCGGACACGGGAAAAGCTCCACGATATACCGGCATTCGCGCCGTTTGCGGCCGCCGCGCTATTCGCTTTCGCCTGTGGTCAAATCCTCCGCTGGATTCCCCATTTACGGGAACTCTCCTAGAATCACAAGGCGGACGCAATCGGTTGCGGTACGGGAGGTTCCGTCCCCGTTCGGTCGCGCGCGGCCCAGCGGCCGAGAGCTTTATATCGGTATGCTTGACAGAGTGAGTTTCTCTACGATCTAATAACGCAAGCGGTTGCACAGGAGATAATGATGCGTCAAACGTTTTGTTTCATATTCGCCGTTGGCCTAAGCGCCGGGACTCTGTTCGCTCAAGGGGGGGCGCGCGCGACGGCATGGGCGCATCGCACTCCGGGTCAATTCGACGTCTTGCAGGACAAAGACCTCAACTATTACATCGATAATGTCTGGCTTTTGGATGTGAAAGGCAAGAATGCGGCTACCACCAAAGCGGAGTGGACAGAACTGAATAAGAAACGGGTCAACGCATATTGCATTGACTCCTATACCATTGCCCTCAATGCCACTCCGATGGGCCATAAAGGCGTGATCCTCGACGTTGGCGGCAAGGGTCAATTGGTGATGGTAACCGAACTGCAGCCGGGCCAATCTACTGCGTGGCATACCTTTGGTTACAACAGCGAGCCGATGTACTACGTGGTGCAGGGCCAGGGCAAGACCGAATGGTACAGCGACGCGCCGCCCGAAGATGGCGGTATGCCGTACAAGCATTACGAATGGGCCAAGGGCGCCTTCTGGGCGATTCCCCCGGACCACTACATTCGCCACACCAACACCGGCACGGTTCCCACGCGCGTCGTCGAAATGGTCGGCTATGGCGTGAATATCTACCCGTATGTGAAAGAAGAATCCCGCATTGGGGCCGAGAGCAAGGATGAGACGGATGCCGCGCGCGGCAAGACGCTCGAGACCGCGACTCTCTCAGTGGCAAGCTACAAAGACCTGCGCGAGTTGAAGGTAGTTCCCCGCGAATATCGCGGTACCGCCAGTTCCTTCTTCGACCTGGCCGCCACCTCCGGCCATAAAACACACGCCAATACACACGTCAGTCAATTGCTCCGCGCGAAAGCGAACGCTCACAAGCATGATGGCCAGCCGTGGTTCGTGTTCCTCGCCGGACGCGGACACGATTACTGGGCGCCGGTCGATAGCCTGGAAGCTTTCAAAGAGGCGCTCGACAAGAAGCAAGCGCACCTGGCCGTTTATAAGGAAGGATCTGTCTGCGCCGTCCCCACAGGGCCGCACTGGCACCAGCACTGGAGCGAAGATCCGGACCACATGCTTCGGTATCTGGCTGTAGTTCCGCGTCTGAAGACAATGGAGCCGGACACCAAGTAAACAGATCCCGTTGGGGATCGATCGTCACGGGCTCACCTTGAATTCGCTGGTGGGCCCATGTAAGTTTCGTATCGGGGTCAAGTGCAAATAAATCGGCATTTCCGCATTTTCCATCTGGTTGCCCCATTTCTTGCTTGCCCCCTTTTCGCCCACACCGTCAGCCTCACATATGCGGAAATCACGGCGGACGAACACGAGGTCCGGTTTTCCCTCCGTTTGCCCGTTCCCGAACTCGATCTGCTGCTCAACCTCGATAGCAACCACGATGGCGCTGTGGATGCTTCGGAGCTGAGCGCTGGCAGGAATCAAATCGAACAGTACGTGATGTCGAAAGTGGGCGTCCTGGACCAGAGCCGTCCCGTTGCGGCGGCCATGGGCGGCATACGGCCGTGGAAAGATCCGGCGGGGCATCCGTTCATTCAGACCGAAGCGGTCTTCTCCTCGCCGGACCGGAAGTTCGGGCGCGTCACACTACGGTGCGACATGCTGCGTGATGTCGTGGCGTCCCACCAGACTCTGGCGAAGATCACGACCGCCGGCGAAACCCGTGACTTTGTGTTTCAGAACGGTCGCAATTTCGAGATGGATGCAAGCCCATCCACATTCGACACTATTCTGCAGTTCATTCGGATGGGCGTCCTTCACATCTTCACCGGCTATGACCACATCGCGTTCCTGATTGGTGTCGTGATGATTGGAGGGTCGTTCAAGACGATCTTGAAAGTAGTCACATCTTTCACCATCGCGCACAGCCTCACGCTCGCTTTGGCAACGCTCGGAATGGTTTCGATTCCCAGCCGGTTGATAGAATCCGGTATAGCGTTATCGATCATGTACATTGCGGTGGAAAACATCTGGTTTCCGGCCGTTGACCGACGATGGGTGATTACGTTTTTCTTCGGCCTGATACATGGGTTTGGCTTTGCGAGCGCGCTACGGGAGGTGCACCTCCCTCGACAAATGCTGGCGGCGTCGCTGGTGTCATTCAATCTGGGAGTGGAGGCGGGCCAGCTCTGCATCGTCGCGCTGCTCTTGCCCGCCTTGTTCTACATCAGCCGGCTTCGGTTTCACGAGGCCATTGTCCGGGGCTGCTCGGCTGTGATTTTCGCTTTGGGTTCGTTCTGGTTATGGGAAAGGGTCTCGGGGAGTTAGTATGGCCGCATATCCGATTTCAGCCGCCGAAAGACATCAGGAATATGGGCGATACAGATCGCTGCGCGAGATACTCGCCGGGACGGATCGCACCAAAACCGCGCTCGGGCATTTCAACGCAGCGGAGTCGCTTGCCCTGAACGGAATCGTGGCCGCCGCTCGTGACTTGCGCGTCCCTGTAATGATAGGTGTCTCGGGAAGAGAGCGCGAGTTCCTTGGCATTGCGCAAATCGCGGCTTTGGTGCGGAGTATTCGGGAAGGGCACGAGCATCCCATTTTTCTGAATTCAGATCACACGCACTCCCTGGCGGCAGCCCTGGAAGCGGCGGCCGCGGGTTTCGACGCAATTTCCTTCGACGCATCCGCGCTGCCATTCGAAGATAATGTTCGCGAAACCCAGCGAGCGGTGGAAGCGCTGCGGTCTTTGAATCCCGATATTGTGGTCGAAGGTGAGATCGGCGATATCGGCAGCGGTTCGCGCATCCATGCGGCGGAACGCGAGGAACCGCGCGTTCTGACGACAGTGGAAGAAGCCCGCGAATTCGTCGCGGCCACAGGCGTCGATCTTCTCGCGCCGTCGGTAGGCAACACTCACGGATTGACCCGGGCCATGGTTTCCGGGCGGACCCAAAAACAGTTGGATGTGGAGCGTATCCGGGAAATCAAGGTGGGCACTGCGGCTTATCTCACTTTGCACGGCGGTTCCGGTACCGGAAGCGAGGATATAAGGGACGCCATTGCGTGTGGAATGAATGTCATCCACATCAATACCGAGATACGGATTGCGCTGCGAAACGGCTTGCTGGAAGGCCTGCTGCGGGACCAGGAAGACGTTACGCCTTATGTGATACTGCGCCCGGCGGTGGAGGCGGTACGGCGCGTGGTGCGGGACCGGCTGCGGCTTTTTCATGCTTTGCCGCCAGCCGGGGAAGACGCCTCTTGACCATGCCGGGTACTCTGTCAGGGACGCTTTCGGTGATGGACGCGCGCGAGCTGATTCAGCCCGGGGGAACTCACGATCGGGATCTGTTCCAGGCCGCCGCCGCGGTCAGGGAAAAGCGGACCGGCCGTACGATCACTTACTCGCGCAAGGTTTTCATTCCGCTCACCAACCTATGCCGTGACGTCTGTGGGTACTGCACGTTCGCGCGCGACGGGGAAGATCCGCGCGCGCATACGATGCCGCCGGCCGAAGTGCTCTCCGTCGCGGAAGCAGGAAAGCGTGCCGGCTGCAGGGAGGCGCTGTTTAGTCTGGGCGAGCGGCCGGAGTTGCGGTATCCCGCGCACGCGGCGTGGCTCGCGGAGCAGGGGTATCGGTCCACCATAGATTATCTGGCCGCGATGTGCAGACTGGTGCTGGAGCGGACAGGGCTGCTGCCGCATGCCAATCCCGGCACCATGAGTTTGCAAGAGATCGAACAACTGCGGCCATTCAGTCCCAGCATGGGGATGATGCTGGAGTCGACAAGTAAGCGCCTCCTGCGGCCGGACCAGGCTCATCATGCGTGTCCGGACAAGGTCCCGGCTGCCAGGCTACAGACTTTGGAAGCAGCTGGGTCGCTCCGGGTTCCGTTCACCACGGGCATACTGATAGGAATCGGCGAGAATTTGGAGGAGCGCGTGGATGCGCTTTTTGCGATTCGCGGCGCGCACGAGCGGTATGGGCACATACAGGAAGTGATCGTGCAGAATTTCCGCGCTAAGGCCGGCACGAAATTCGCGCGCTGGCCCGAGCCCGACACCGCGGACCTGGCGCGCACCGCCGCAGTTGCGCGTCTGATCTTCGGAGATGAAGTAAACATCCAAATTCCACCGAACCTGACGCCTGACCGCTATCCGGAGCTGCTTCGTTCGGGCATTAACGATTGGGGTGGCATCTCGCCCGTGACGCTGGATCACATCAATCCGGAGAAAGCGTGGCCAGCCTTGAAAACGCTCAAGCAGGTCACGGAAGATGCCGGATTTGAGTTCCGGGAGCGGCTTTCCGTCTACCCTGAGTATGTGAAATCCGCAAACGGCGCCTCCTGGGCCGCATTGACCGATGAAAAGGGCTTGATTCGCCGCGAGGAAGAACAATGGTAAGGACGATTGAGGTTACGCGTGAGGTTACCCGTGAAGTTACGCGCATTCTGGAGAAGCCGTTCGAAGGCCGGGAAGTAACTGTCCAGGAAGGGGAGCAGTTGCTGCAGACGCAGGGCGAGGATCTGAATGCCACCATCCAGGCCGCCGATGAACTGCGCCGCCAGGTCGCTCCCGCGCAGGTGACCTACGTGGTGAATAGAAACATCAACTTCACGAACGTCTGCGTCAAGCGCTGCGGCTTTTGCGCGTTCAGCCGGGGACACCGCGCGGAGGAGGGCTACTATCTTCCAATCGAAGAAATAGTCCGGCGCGCCGTCGAAGCATGGAATCTCGGGGCCACCGAGGTATGTATCCAGGCGGGCCTGCCGCCACGCATGAATGGGTCGCTCTACCTCGATATCTGCCGGGCCCTCCGGGCCGAACTGCCGCATATTCACATTCACGGATTCTCGCCGGAAGAAGTCCTGTATGGCGCGGAGCGCTCGAAATGCAGCGTGGAGGAGTATCTTCTCGCGTTGAAAGAAGCGGGCGTGAACTCGCTGCCGGGCACATCGGCTGAGATCCTGAACGACCGGGTCCGCAATTTGATTTCTCCCGGACGGATTACCACCGAAGATTGGAAGCGCGTCATCCGCGCGGCGCACACCGCCGGCATCCCCACGAGCTCCACCATCATGTACGGACATGTGGAGACCGCGCGCGACTGCGCCGAACACATCGCGCTGCTGCGCGAGATCCAGAAAGAGACCGGGGGCTTTACCGAGTTCGTACCGCTCAGCTTTATTCATTCCGAAGCCCCGATGTATTTGAAGTCCCTCGTGCCTGGAATACGCGCCGGAGCGGCATCTGACGAAGTGCTTCGCATGTACGCTGTTTCCCGCATCATGTTGCACGGCAGAATCGAGCATATTCAGGCGAGCTGGGTGAAACAGGGGATTGCCATGGCCAAGGCCTGTCTCGATGCCGGAGCCGACGACCTCGGCGGCACTCTGATGAATGAAAGCATCTCCACGGCTGCCGGCGCCGGGCACGGACATTTTATGCGTCCGGCGGACCTGCGAAAAGCGGTGCGCGACGTCGGAAGAGTGCCCGTTCAGAGGACCACGACTTACGGCAGCGTGCGTGTAATGGAGCATGAACCGGAGCAAGTCGAGCCTCTGGATTTTGATGAAATGGTTGGCGGAAACATGTTCCGTTCTTACCATCATCTGATCGCTTCCGATGACTTCCGTTTCAAGACGGCACTTAGGAACCAAGGCCCCGATTCCTAGCGGGCCGTCTCTCTCATTTCGTTAATCTGCTGCGTCCTTCGGTGTGTTTTCAGCGGAAGGGTTTTGGCTGATTTGGCGTAAGCCCGGCGCATCTTTCGGCTTCTGTTGCGCTTCTTTCAAAGGCCGCGCCTGCGCTGCCGGCTTCGCTTTGCGCGAGGTGACTACCCCTTGTCGCTCTTCGAGTCCCCCGATCCGGGCTTCTTCAAAAACGAGCGTTCCGGCGCGCAATCGTCGGTCGCGACGTATTCCGCTTGCCTGCGCGGAGTCTGCTTTAGGGCGGCGAAGCGGTAGGCCGTAAAGTCTTCCGATGCATGTTTCTTGACATCCGGGCACCTTCCAAGGTAGATTCCAATAAATCGCCGCGCAATCGGTTGCATAGTTCACTCCGACGTGAAGAATGGCTGGTAACGCGCGCCATATCGCGCAAGGGAGATGTTTGCCATGAAAAAGGTTAGCTGCGCCGTTATAACGATCTGCTCGGTTTGGGCAGTTCTCTTTTGTGCAAACGGTTTCGCACAGACTGCAGGCGGAACGATTCTGGGACGGATGACCGATTCAGGAGGGGCTGTAATCCCCAACGCGGAGGTCGTCATCACGCATGACGCGACCGGTGTCACTCGCGCCGTCTCCACCAATGAAAGCGGACTGTACCGGGCACCCGATCTCACTCCCGGAATGTACTCCATCCGCGCTACCGCGAAAGGTTTCGAGACTGCCGTCATAAAACAGATCGAGCTGCAGGTGGGGTCCGAAACCACGGCGAATCTGGCCATGAAACTTGGTTCCGTCGACCAGACTCTCGTAGTTCAAGCTGGCGCCCCATCGATCGAACTTTCCAGTTCGGAGATGAGCCAGGTGGTTACGACGAAGGCGATTGTCGAATTGCCCCTCAATGGGCGCGATTGGACGCAGTTGGCCGCGCTACAGCCCGGAGTCGCCACCGTGCGGTCGCAGAACACAACGGACACCAACAGAGCCCAACGCGGAAACGGCGTCGCCATGACGATATCCGGCGGGCGGCCCACCGAAAACAATTACCTGCTGAACGGCATCTCGATCAACGATTACGCAAACTCGGCTCCCGGCAGCGCGCTCGGTTCCAATTTGGGCGTCGATGCCATCCAGGAATTTTCCGTTCAGACCAGCAACTTCCCGGCGCAATACGGCAAATCCTCCGGCGGCATCATCAACGCGATAACCCGGTCCGGCACAAACAACCTCCATGGGACGCTATATTACTTTCTTCGCAACAGCGCGCTGGACGCCAGAAACTTCTTCGATGTCACGCCATCGCCGCTGCCGTTCCGGCGCAATCAGTTCGGCGGCTCGGCGGGGGGGCCCATTAAGAAAAACAAGACCTTCTGGTTTGTGGATTACGAACAGCTCAAAGAGAGTCTCTCCAGCAGCGTTACAGCCAATACGCTGACACCCCTGGCCCGAAGCGGCGCGGTTGCTTCCGTTCAGCCGTTTCTCACATTCTTTCCGGCGCCGAACCAGCCTTACTCCGCGACCGCGACCGTCGGTCAGTATATTTTTCCGAGTGCGCGTACTTCGAATGGGGAGTTCGCCACCGGCAAAATCGATCATCGGCTCTCGGACAAGGACAGCCTGAATGGAACCTTCCTCTTCGATAACGGCAAGTTCGACGCGCCGGACGAAATGAACAACAAGCTTGTGGGCGCAACATCGCGTCGCTACGATGCAACGCTTGAGGAATCGCACATCTTCTCCCCCTCGCTTTTCAACTCGTTCCGGTTGGGCTTTACCCGCACCCACGCGACCAACAACACTGTTCTAGCGGCGATCAACCCGTCGCTGTCTAATCTCGCGCTCGGATTTATTCCGGGGCACCAGGTCGGAGGGATTTCCATCGCTGGAGTGACCACCTTTTCGGGCGGCGTGGGTGGCCCCGATTCGAACAACTTCCATTACAACTCGTATCAGGTATATGACGACGTTGTCTGGAATCGCGGCATTCATACCTTCAAATTGGGCGGCGTCTTCGAACGGATGCAGGACAATTTCACAGCCGGATTTACGAATAACGGCAGTTTCTCGTTCAGCTCGGTCGCTAACTTCCTTACGGGTGTGCCCACCAGCCTGACCGCGCTGCTGCCATCGTCGGATCTTGTTCGCGGCATCCGCCAAAGCCTCGGCGGCGGTTATGCGCAAGATGACATCCGGATGCGGTCTAACCTGACCCTTAATGTCGGCCTTCGCTATGAGGTCGTCTCGGTTCCGAGTGAAGTCAACGGCAAAATCGCGAATCTGCAAACAATCTCTTCTCCGGCGCCGACGGTCGGCTTCTTATTCAAGAATCCCACCTGGAAAGATTTTTCTCCCCGTGTAGGTTTCGCGTGGGACCCGTTCAAGGACGGGAAAACTTCCGTGCGTGGCGGGTTCGGGCTCTATGACGTACTTCCCCTTGCGTATGCGTTCACGAATCGCTTTCCTCGCACTCCGCCTTTTTTTGAGAACGGCGTAGCCAATTACAACGGCAATGCAAACTTTTTTCCAGCCGGCGGCTACGGAACCATCGTTCCCGGAACCTTCCGCGCGATCTACGTGCAACCCAATCCTTCGCGGCCCTTCAAAACGCAGGCGAACATTAATATCCAGCGGGAATTGATTGCCAACTGGGTGTTGAGCGTCGGCTACGTCAATTCCCGAGGATACAACCTTGTGAACGGCTACGACGAAACCAACATTGCCCAGCCGATCAGCACCAATCCGATCCTGTTCAGCCCCACGGCTGTCAAGGCAAACACCAACTTCGGGCGAATCACCGCTACCAATTACCAAGGTTCCAGCTGGTACAACGGCTTGCAGGTGAACGTGAAAAAGAACCTGAGCAAAGGCTTGCTGGCACAGGTGGCATATACCTGGGCGAAGAGCATGGACACCGGATCGAACGCGTTCAGCACCAACGAATTTGCCAATACAGTCGATAATCCTCTCGGCATCTACGATGTCAACTTCAACCGGGCGCTTTCCGACTTTGATATTCGCCAAAACCTGGTCGTGAACTTTCTTTACTCGGTTCCGGGCTTAAAGGAGGGAAACCCCGTTGTAAAGTGGATCGTCAACGGATGGCAGGCGGGCAGCGTATTCACAGTAGGCAGCGGGCTCCCCTTTACCGTGCTGTTGAACAATGATCGCGCCTTCACGCAGAGCAGCCAGACATCGAACCTCCTGGGACAACGCCCGAACTATGTTTCGGGATGCGCCACCACCAACCCCGGCAGCCGCTTCTACGTCAACACCTCCTGCTTCACTTTCCCGGCGCAGTACACCCTGGGAAATCTGGGCCGCAACACGCTGACGGGACCCGGTCTGCAGAATCTCGATTTCTCGTTATTCAAAAACCACGAGGTTCCGGCGATCTCCGAAACCTTCCGTGTTCAATTCCGCGCCGAGATCTTCAATATCCTGAATCACACCAACTTCGCGGAGCCGGACGCCCCGCATTTCACCATATTCGACGGCAGCGGCAAAATCACGTCGACCGCCGGACAGATCACGAGCACTCTGACCGCTTCAAGGCAGATCCAGTTCGGTCTTAAGCTGATCTGGTAGCAACAGATTCAGTTCATTCAATGGCGGAGACGAAAAAAGAGTACGACCTGATCGTGGTGGGCGCCGGGATGGCCGGCTGCATCCTGGCCGCCCGCGTCGCCCAGAACGGGGTGAATCCGAAGACCGGCGACAAGCTGCGGATTGCGCTGATCGAGGCCGGCCCGTATCTGGAACGTAAGAAGCAGCCAGGCTACGGGGATCCGCGCTGGCGCAAACAAGTAGTCCAGATGCAATGGGAGGAGTTCTCCCATGTTCCGCACTGGCCCTGGCCTTACGGTCTGAAAGCCGTCGGCGGATGCTCGCTGCACTGGGGCGCATTCGCTTTCCTTCCCTTCGACGTCGATTACCGGAACTGGGTCGATGAGATGGGCATCGATTGGTCGAAGGCGAATATGAAAAACGCCGTCGACGATGTGATCAAGAACTTTCATGTCCATGAAGACATCGAAGAGGCCTACGCTCCGTGCAACAGAATTTTCCGCGACGCCGGCCGCGCGCTCGGGTTTCAGCCGAACCGTTACATGGTGGCGCGGCACAACTGTCTCTACTGCGGGTACATCGGCGGTGCACATGCCTGTAAGTACGACGCGAAGGCTACTTCCGTCTGGTATCTCCCGGCGTTCTTCGAGAATGGCGGCGAGCTCATTCCGGATGCCGAAGTGCTTCAGGTGACGATCGACAAGAAAGGCGCGGGCGGCGCGGCCAAGGGTGTAACCTACCGGAAGAACGGGGAAGTGCGTCAGGCCTTGGCGGATAAAGTGGTGGTTTCGTGCGGAGCGTGGGGTACCCCCGTTCTGCTCGCGCGCTCCGGTTACGGGCCCCGCGCCGCCTTGGGCGCCAAGGCCATCGTCGATAACCCGAACATCGGGCAAAACATGGATGGCGACACCAGCTTCGACATCCCCGTGATGTTCGACGACGACGTCAAAGAGGCCGGCCGCGGCACCAATGGCGGGTACTACTGGTTCGTGGACGATCCGAAGTTTAGCGATGGCAGCGGGCGCGTACGCGTTGCGGAAGATCTCACTCGCATCGTCTACCCGCACGTGGCGGCGATGAGCGAATTCGCGCCCTCCTTCGGCAAGCGCCATATGGATTTCATGCGGAAGGCAAACAGGCGGCTCGGTTGGATGACCGTGAGCGTAACCAAGCCGCCTACCGGCATTAAAGGTTCGGTGGATCTCGAGACCGGCGGCCACAACTACCCGGGCGGCGATTATATCGATAACCGGATGAAGGAAGCCTGGGAAGTCGGAATTGAAGTGGCGCGTAAGATGAACTGCAAATATTCGACG
>JAOAPQ010000257.1 GCA_025462965.1 Bryobacterales bacterium | reverse complement strand
TCCTTTCGCCGTTGGGGCTTATATTGTGGGCGCGTACTGGTTCACGTCGTCGACGTCTTTCGCCAATCCGGCGGTGACGCTGGCCCGTTCCATGACGGATACTTTTTCGGGCATCCGTTCAGCGGATGTTCCCGGGTTTATTTTGGCGCAACTGGCCGGGGCTGGAGCAGCGACAGGCTTATTTGCATGGTAAACGCCGGCAGCCCCGGTGCAGATTCTGGAGGAGATTGTCCATGAATGAGTGTATTTTGATTCTTTGTACGGGCAATTCGGCGCGATCGCAGATGGCCGAGGGACTGCTTCGCCACGAAGCCGGCGACCGGTTTGAGGTCTTCTCTGCGGGGACAAAGCCCAGCCAGGTCCGCCCGGAAGCGATCGCCGTTATGGGCGAGATCGGGATCGATATTTCCGGGCATCGTTCGAAATCCGTGGAGGAGTTCAGCGGGCAAGAGTTCGCTTACGTGATCACCGTTTGCGACAACGCGAATGAATCCTGCCCGATCTTCCCCGGCAAGACCGAGCGCCTGCACTGGTCGTTTGAGGATCCGGCTGCGGTTCAGGAGTCAGAGGACGAACGGAAGGCGGCATTTCGAAGAATCCGGGACCAGATTCGTGGACGGATTCTCACATTTGGCGGTCTACTTGCAAACAGGGAGCACGCAGGTTGACTGGAGAGTGCTGTGCGGATCTGGTGTTTCAGTCTTTCGGCTTTGGTAGTCGTTTGCATTGTGCCGTGCGCGGCACGAGCTTCCGAGGCGGATGCGCTCGCGATTTCGGCGAATATTCGAGCCAATCATATGCCATTTGGCACGATTCTCGATCCGATTTACGCATCGTCGACGAGTACACAAGTCGCGGGCTACACCCGCTGCGGCGATTCGGCGCTCTGGACGGGCGCCTACCTGGCCGCTGAGGCATTCCGCTACAAAGTTGCCCCGTCCGCGGACGCACTGAACAATGTAACGGCCGCGCTGGCTGGGTTGAAAGCGCTCGCGGACGTGACTGGCGATAATCGCCTGGCACGCTGCATGGTGCCGGCAAGTTCGCCTTACGCCGCCGGGATCGAGAGCGAAGAGGTGAATAACACGGTTCATCAGAGTCCGCCCTGGGTCTGGATCGATAACACTTCACGGGATCAGGTGGTCGGCGCCTTTTTCGGGCTCGGGGTGGCGTATGACATGGTGGACGACGCAACGGTCAGGAGCGGCATCAGCGATCTGACCACGCGGCTGATCGGGTTCGTAGCCCATCACCAATGGTCGCCTAACGACGACGCCGACAATACGTTTCTGCTGCGTCCCGAGGAACTGCAGATGCTTGTGCACGTGGCCGCCCACGTGAATCCTTCCAATGGTATTAGCGGACCGATTATCGTGCCGCCCGTCGACGCAGGCGTTATCTTCGATATTCAGAGCAACAGCTCTTATTTCAAATTCAACCTGGATTACATGAGCTTCTACAATCTGGTGCGCCTGCAGAGCACCGACAGCAATCTGGACGCCTACAAGATTGTCCGCAGTTACACGGCGAAGCACCAGAACGCATTCTTCGACATTGTGGATCGGGCGCTGCAAGGAGCCGATGCGAGCCGAGACACCGAAGCGCGCGGCCTGCTCGAGCAGTGGCTACCGCGGTCGAAACGCGATGTTTCTATCGATCTCACGAAGACGATATCGGTGTGCGGGAGCGAGGCATGCCAACCCGTGCCCGTTGGACTGCGACCGGCTACCGATTTCCTGTGGCAACGCGATCCATTCCAACTGGCGGGCGGCGGCTCGGGAGTTATCGAAAGCCCTGGGATCGATTACATTCTGCCGTACTGGATGGGCCGCTATTATGGAGCGATTCAGAGCATCACGGTGCAATCAGCCGCGGCGCCAAGCCCCGCAGTGGCTCCGGACTCGCTAGCATCGCTGTACGGCGCGGGCTTGGCAACCGGCACCGCACAAGCGATGTCCCAACCTTTGCCCACGATGCTGGGAGGCGTGACTCTTTCGGTGACGGATTCCAGGGGAGTGCAACTTGCGGCGCCGCTGCTTTATGTATCGCCAAGCCAGATCAATTTCGTGGTTCCCGCGGGAACTGCCGCGGGCGTGGCGCAGTTTGTGGAGAGCAACGGATCCGCGACGCAAGCGGGCACGGCCAACATCGGACTGGTAGCGCCGACACTGTTCAGCATGAACGGAGCTGGGAGCGGCGTCGCCGCCGCTACAGCTATAGCCGCGCGGGTGGGGAACCCGCAGGTGCAAACGCCGGTGCCAGTATTCCAATGCGGTAGTTCGGGGTGCAGTTCGGTGCCGATCAACCTGGGCGTCGACACACCGATTTACGTGACTTTTTACGGTACGGGAATACGGAATCGGCGTTCGCTTTCGGATGTGACAGTGCTGATCAACGGGACCAGCGTGCCGGTGCTGTACGCGGGTCCGACGCCGGGCTTCAGCGGGCTCGATCAGATCAACGTCGCACTGGTTCTGAGCCTGCGCGGGAGCGGTGAGGCGAACGTTGTGGTGGTGGACGGAATGACGTCCAACACCGTGACGATCAATATTCAGTAGCGCTCTGTAAGACGACGCGGCAGTCTACCAATCGTGGGCCATCGGCTTTGGAGAGAGATGCCGCGGATAACCGCTTTCCCTCTTTTTGATTCCTGAGCGCCGGAAAGGATTTTCATATCAGACACTTGATCGTGCCGCTCGCCGGCCCAGCCTGATGCAGAGAATTTGGAGAATCGAGTGCGTCACGACCGGTATGGCACCGCAAAAATTGCTTCCGATCGTAGCGCTTTTGATCCTGTCCACGTTCACCCCCGCCGCACACGTCGACCTTGGAATAGTTGTACCAGCCCCGCCCCCGCCGCCGCCGGTCGCGGTTGTCACGCCCGTGGGTGTTCCCCCGGGTCCCGAGTTTGTTTGGGTGCCCGGATACTGGAATTGGGTAGGCGGCCGCTGGGTCTGGGTAGAGGGACATTGGGAAAGGCCTCCACACCCACACGCGGTTTGGGTCGGGCCAGTGGTCGATTTCCGTTTGCATCGGGGCCACTGGCGGTAGGGGTCCGCCCTCATCTCCGGGCACCCGGCCCGATATCGATCACTTAGTCGTTTCGGAAGGTCTATTGTAAAAGACAGGCCGCCCAAACTCCGAAACGATGCGCACCCAAGACCCCAACGACGCGCTCGCGCGCGTGCTCTCGCGTTTGGAGGATATCGAAGCCCGGCTCCGGCTGCTTGAGGCGGCTCGGAACGCGTCTCCAGATCCCGAACCTTCGCAGCCCGTCCCGTCTGCGGTTCGCCCGCCCGCACCTGCTCGCCAGCATCTCGAAACACAAGTAGGCCTTACCTGGCTGAACCGAGTGGGTGTCCTCACTGTGGTTCTCGGTTTCGCCTTCTTCTTTAAATATGCCGTGGACAGCCGGCTTATCGGCGAGACCGGACGCGTTCTTCTCGGCGTCCTCACTGGATGTGCTGCGCTCGGCCTGGCCGAATTTATGAGCCGGCGCGGCCATCGCGTTTACGCCCAAGGCATCACCGGCGCCGGCATTTCGATCCTGTATCTGTCGCTTTATTCCGCATTCGGCTTGTATCACCTGCTACCCCACCTGCTGGTTTTTATCCTCATGTTTTCGACCACGGCCATGGCGGTGGCGCTGTCGCTTCGCTACGACTCAATCGCGATTGCGGCTCTCGGATTCACGGGCGGCTATCTGACGCCACTGCTCCTCAGCACGAATGATGACCGCCCCTGGGCTCTGTTTGGTTACGTCCTCATTCTTGGGGCAGGCGGCATGGCGCTTGTCAGCCGAAAGAGCTGGAGGTATCTGGAACCGTTGCTCCTGGCCGGCACTTCGCTGGTCTACCTGGTTTGGTTCTCGAGTCACTTCGAACATGGGAAAGAGTTCGTCGCGACCGTCTTCGCGCTCGCGTTTTACGCGCTGTTCTGGGCCTTCTCCAGCCGCGCCACCCTGATTGCGGCTCAGATCCTTGGCATGGTCGCGATAGCCGCGATCTGGTCCGGGCCGGAAACTCAATCTCTCTGGATCAATCTCCTGCTGGGAGCGGCAGGGCTTACTGCTGCGGAGCGCCGATCCTGGCCGCAGTTGGCATTTACTGCTTCCACTCTGTTCTGGTTTTCGGGGCTTCTCTGGCGCGGAAATCATTTTCCGGATACCCCCTGGTTCGGGATTGCCATCCTTACCACCGCTTTCCTGTTGTTTCTCGGGTACGTTTTCCGGTGGTGTAGCCGGGAGCGGAACGTTGAAACGCCCGCGCCGTATCTTGGAATTCTTGCTCTGGATGGGCTTCTATACTTTGTAATCTGCCATCTGCTTTTGAACCCGGCCTACCACGCCTATCTCGGTCTGTTTGCCGTTGCGATGGCCGCTATCCATCTCTTCGTCGCATGGCTACTCCGGCAGCGCTTGGCGCCTGGCGCGGAGCGCCCGATAGTTCTGAGCGTCGGCGTCGCGATCACGTTCCTCATCCTGGCCGTGCCGATCCAGTTTTCGCAGTTCCGCATCACGATGAGCTGGGCTCTCGAAGGCGCCGCCTTTGCCTGGATTGCGAATCGTACCGGAAACAGGCGCTTCGGCTCCGCGGCTCTGGTGAGTTTCACGCTTGCCCTGGTGCGGCTTTGTGTATTCGACGCCGGGATGTACAGTTCCGCGGTCGCGCATCCGCTAATTGCCAACGCGCGCCTGCTCACATTCCTCGTCACCGGCGTCTGCTTCTGGCTCGGCGCGCATTGGGCCGAGAGACGAAGTTTGGCCCTGGTCCTCTATATTGCCGGTCACTTCGTGGTGTTATGGGCGCTTCTGATGGAGATCTTCGATTGGGCTTTCCACCGCCCAAGCGTCGGAACGGTTTCCGCGTCCGTGCTCCTGGCCGTTTACGGAATCGCGTTGGTAGTTCTCGGAGTTACGGTTCGTTCGCTGGTCAACCGCTTGCTCGGCCTGGTCCTGCTCGCGCTGGTGGTGGTCAAGCTTTATCTTTACGATGTCTGGCAGTTGGAGCAGACCTTCCGTTTCGTCGCCTTTGTGGTGCTCGGAATTCTGCTGCTGACGGCGTCGTTCCTGTACTCGCGTTTTCGCTTCGTGGTGGATAAATTATGGGACCGCCAGTAAAACGCGGCTATCGCCGCGGGTCCTTCGGGTAGCCCTGCCATACATATTCCAGAGCCTCGGGCAGAGTTTGTTGTTTCACGGTACGGTCGGTGTGCCCGGCGTTACGCGCAAATACAAACTGATAATGATAGCCCTTGGCGGCCAGCACTTTGGCCATGTTCTCATTGGCAACGACCCAGTCATGCATGTTGTCGCGCATCACGTTTGCATTGAAATTGTCTCTGTCGCCGACTTCCATCCAGATGCGTATCGGCCTGGCCGGGGTGTTCGGGATGAGGTGTTCATGGAACTCCCATGCGCCGTGAGGGGTCTCGGGGTTGGACGGCCACTGCTGGTTCACGTAGGTGCCTGAATAGGTGAGAACGCGGTGGTATAGCTCCGGGTGATACCACGCCATGATCAAGGCGCACGAGCCGCCGGAACTGCCGCCCATCGTCGCCCGGCCCTCGGGATCTTTGGTCAGTTTCACGTTGTATTGCTTCTCCACGAGAGGCAGCACTTCTTTCTCGACGAACTCTGCGTACAGGCCTGACATGGTGTCGTATTCCAGGCCGCGCTCGCTTCCCTGGGCGTCGCCACTGCCGTTACTGATGGAGATGGCGATCATCACGGGTACGCGGTGCTGGGCGATTAGATTGTTCAGGGCCGCAAACAACGCCGGGTCAGGTCCGTCCGCCCCGACAATGAACGGCGCGACCGTGCCGGGGACATATTGTTTAGGGACATATACTGCCACCCTGCGGGTGTAGGGAGCGGGGTGGCTGGTGGTGACTACGATCTTGGCGGGGTCGGTGGGGTCTGCCGCGCCATAGGTGTTGGGCTCCCGCGCGATGCCGGGATAGATCTTGCTGTCGGCCGATTCCATCGTGAAGTTATAGACCGTACCCTGCGGCACGCCTTCCTGGACGGCCATCTCGGGTGCGGGGTTGTGCGTCGGGCCGAGGATGAAGTTTCCGTCCTCCTTTACCGGGGCGTTGGCGCCATCAGGCAACGCTTTCGCCGTGACGTAGCCGGGCGTGTGGGGATCGCGGGTCGGCGGCGTCGGGCGCGGCGGGCGTGCGGCCGCGGCCGGAGCTTGGGCCATTGCCGGATTTGAGCCAGCCGTCAGGCTGATCAAGAACGCGATGCTTAGAAGGCGGAACATTAGGAGTCCTTTATTTGCTGTAGAGCGAGTTGCACTAGAGCAACTCGGGAAATCATCACCGATCTTAACTCAACAGCCGGCGCGACATCTTTTCGGCCGATTATATATTGACGATCGATATCGACAGACGATATCATTGACACATGGCCAAACCAGCCGATATCCTGCCAGGCACCCTGGACCTGCTTATCCTCAGAACCCTGGAGCTCGGCCCACTGCATGGTGTCGCCATTGCCGACCGGATCGAACAGGTAACTCGCGGCGTCTTTCTCATTGGTCCCGGATCGCTCTTCCCTGCCCTCCACCGGCTCTCCGAGAAGGGCTGGATTGCAGGCGAGTGGACGGAATCGGAAACGAAACGCCGCGTGAAAGCGTATACGTTGACCGGATCCGGACGCGCTCAATTGGCGGAGGAGAAGCGCAACTGGAAGAATGTCTTCACCGCCATGAACCGCGCGCTCGCGGAGGAGAGTTAAATGGTTCTCCTGCGCCGGGTCCGTAAAGTTATCAACCTCTTACTTCACCGGGACGCCGTCGAAGCGGAACTCGACGCTGAGGTTCAGGCGTTCTATCAGACCATGGTGGACCGCTACATCGAGCGAGGACTCCCCGAGCCGGAAGCCCGCCGCCTAGCCCGGATCAAATTCGGCCATCCCGAAAACGTGAAGGAAGAGGTCCGCGATTCAAGGACAGGGGCTGCGCTCGCAACCGCGATGCGTGACGTGAACTATGCGTTCCGCACGATGCGCAAAGCACCCCTGTTTGCCTTCGTCACGATTCTCACGCTCGGAGTCGGTATCGGCGCCAACGCAACCATCTTCTCGATCATCAGCCGATTCGTCTTACGCCATCCGCCCGTCGGTGACCCCGCCAGACTAATAACGCTACATACTACCCACGGCGGAGGCCAGTGCTGCAATAACTTCAGCTGGCTGCTTTATAACGACGTACGCGAGCAGGCGAAATCGTTCTCCGGCGTGACGGCATATTATGATCTGCTGCCCGCCTCCATTGGCGGCAGCGGTGAGCCGGAACGCGTCTGGGGACAGGCCGTCACCGCTAATTTCTTCAATGTCGCACGACTGTCCATGGCGGTCGGCCGCGGTTTCACACCGGAGGAAGAACATCTACCCGCTGTCGTGCTCGGTCATCGACTGTGGCAGCGACGCTTCGGCACGGATCCAAACATTGCGGGTAAGTCCGTCCGACTTTCCGGCCGGCCGTACACAGTGGTGGGTGTCGCGCCATCAGGTTTCCGCGGCCTTGACATTATCCTCGATGCTCAATTCTGGGTGCCTCTCGAGAATATCGATCAGTTGCTGCCGAACACCGCGAATCGCACCTCCCGCAATTATCACTGGCTTGCTGTGGCCGGCCGTCTGGCTCCCGGCGTGACGCCGCCGCAAGCGGCCGCCGAACTCGAAGTTCTTGGGAAACGTTTCGCGAAGGCCTTTCCCGAATCCGTACCCGCCGGGGATCGAGATGCCGGCTTCCGCATGGAGACGGCGGGTTCGCTGCCGCCGCGCGATCGGTCGACCGTAATGATGTTCCTCGGCGGCCTTTCCGTGGTGGCTCTCCTGGTTTTGTGCATCGCCTGTGTCAACGTGGCGAACGTCTCGCTTGCTCAGGCCATCGGCCGGCAACGCGAGATGGCCGTGCGTCTCGCTTTGGGCGCCACGCGCGGTCACCTGCTTCGCCAGATGTTGACGGAAAGCGTGCTGTTGTCACTGGCAGGCGGGGTATTCGGCGTCGCGCTCTCGCTATGGGCCACGCAGGCACTCGCGGCGTTCCGTCTCGCAGCGCCCGTGCCTCTCGATCTTTCGGTTAGCGTGAACAGCTCGGTCCTTCTCTATGCGTTCGTGCTTAGTGTTGGAGCGGGCATTCTGTTCGGCCTGGCTCCGGCGTGGTCGGCGGCGCGTCCGGTCATCGCCAGCACCCTCAAGGGGGAGGGCATACTGGCGCGCCCAGGCCGCGTGTGGAGTTTGAGGAATATGCTGGTCGTGTCCCAGATCTCAATGTCTCTGGTTCTGCTCTGCGCTACAGGATTGGCTTTGCGCAGCCTCGGCAACGCCTCCCGCATCGATATCGGGTTCCGAACGAAGGGCGTTCTGATGATGTCAATCGACCCGCGACTCCACGGCTACAGCGCCGGCCGCTCGGTTCAGCTGCTCACACGGGTGCGGCAGCGCGTGGCCAAACTTCCGGGAGTGATCTCAGCGGCATGTACCGACGCCGTGCCGCTCTCCGGCGGCCACCGCAGCGATGGCTTCGAGGTGGAGGGCAAGCCGACTCCGTCAGGAAGCCGAGTCGTCGATCTCTATATGGCGACCTCCGGTTACTTCGATACTATGGGCATCCCGCGCATTGCGGGGCGCGACTTCGAGGACGAAAGCGCAACCTCGCCGAGGACCGCCGTGGTCAACGAGCAATTCGTGCAGCGGTTCTTCGGGAACGAGAACCCGGTGGGCCAGCGTGTCCGCGATGGCGACCGCGTCTACGAAATCATCGGGGTGGTGGGGAACACGAAGTCCCGCACGCTGGGTGAGGATCTCCGGCCCGTTCTCTACCGGTCGCTCGCACAGGACATCGGCGCCGATCCATCAATGACGGGCTACTCGGTGCTGGTTCGCTTTGCGGGTGATCCCGGCGCGTTCGGGAACGCCGTTCGCGCGGAGATTCACGCCCTGGACCCCTCGCTGGCGATCTTTAACGTCGCGACCATGAAGGAGCACCTCAGCGAAGCGTTATTTCTTCCGCGGCTGGCAGGAACGCTATTCGGCATCTTCGGATTACTCGGGCTCACACTAGCGGCGGTCGGACTATACGGTGTGATCAGCTATTGGGTCAGCCGGCGGACTCGCGAAATCGGCATCCGTCTGGCGATCGGAGCGAGAGGCAGCGAAGTGCAACGGCTGATCATCCGCCAGGGAATGACGCTCGCGGTGGCGGCCTTGGTTCCGGGCCTCGCCGCGGCATGGAGTTTTGCGAAGCTTCTCGCCAGCTTCCTTTACGGAGTCCCCGTCCACGACGCCGCCACGTTCACGCTGGTCCCGGTCTTTCTTACGGCCGTCGCGTTTTTGGCCTGCTGGATTCCCTCTCGCCGGGCCGCTAAGGTGGACCCCAACATAGCTCTGCGTCATGAATAGCGGGACCTTTCCTCGCATCGCTGCGTAGCGTGGCTCAGATGCTCGAGGGTGGTTCCGCCCCCTACGCTGCATTTGCAATAGAACCATCTTTGCTATTACAAATGGATTGTCGGATAACGCCGGCCGGGCCAAAGAATAGGATTTATGAGGGTGCAAGCGTCAAACCGCGCCACCGCCAGCCTTCGCCTCTCGGAATGGATTCTTGCCGGTTACTTTTCCTACACCAGCGTCTTAGCGGTGTTCCTTCCTCTTGCGGTGGAGGTGCGCATCCGGATTCTGGTAGTGAGCCTGGCTATCTTGTCCGCTTATGCACTCCTGAGGTGGTTCGACAATCCTGCGGAGAGAAAGTGGTTGGAAGTCACACGCGACTGGCTGCCGATGGCTCTCGCCATCGTCGCGTACCGGCAGATGGGCTGGTTCGCAACTGCCAGAGTGCACCACAGCCTGGAGCAAAGCTGGATTGGGTTCGACAAGCTGCTGTTGGGAGAACTGGGGGTACGGCATCTTATTGAAATCTCAGCTCCCGTTTTTCCGAATATCCTCGAACTGAGTTACCTGCTGGTTTACGCCTTGCCTGCCTTCGCCATGGCCATGCTCTATACGCAGGGCCTTCGCAAGAGCGCGGACGTACTGCTTGTCTTCTACCTGTTGGGACTACTTCTTGCGTACGCTCAGTTTCCGTTCTGGCCTTCTGACCCGCCCCGCACAGCATTTCCCGGTGTAGAAGCGCCATCGGTGCACTCAATCTTTCGCGAGGCGAACCTAGTTATGCTAGGTAACCTGGGTATTCACACGGGTGTTTTTCCGAGTGCGCATGTATCGGGCGCCTTCGCGTTAGCCTTCGCCATGCGGTTCCTGGGATTCAAACCTTGGCTGCGTCGCGGGACTCTGATTTACGCGATTCTGGTCGCGATCGCGACTGTTTACGGGCGGTATCATTATGCCGTGGACGCGTTCGCGGGATTGGGCGTAGCGCTGGTTGCGGCCTCCATTGCTTCCTTCGCCTTCGACAGGCCGGGCTTGGAGCATTCCCGAGCACCGTTGACTCATCCGTCAGGTGCCGTTCGTCCGGCGCAAATATCAGAGTCTGCCATGCAGCGCAGTGCCAACGAATGACAACGAGTATTCGGCGGAGTCTCAAAAAGTTCGAGCGAACAGCAAGGGAGGTGCGGATGTTCGCCAAGGCGATGCAATCGGCCCACCACCCGATTCTGGCCCAGATCATCCCCATACGGAGATGCAATCTCGCCTGCACTTATTGCAACGAATTCGACAACTTCTCCCCACCCGTTCCTACACCCGTCATGTTGCGGCGGATTGACCGGCTTGCCGAACTCGGCACCACCATCATCACGCTGAGTGGCGGAGAACCCACCTTGCACCCGGACCTGGACACTATAATCCGCAGGATCCGCGACCATGGAGCGATCGCAACTATCATCACCAATGGTTATCTGCTGACTCGGGATCGCATCCTGCGCCTGAACCGAGCGGGCCTTGACTATCTGCAGATCAGTATCGACAACGTAGAGCCGGATGAAACGTCGAAGAAGAGCCTCAAGGTTTTGGATCGGAAACTCGAATGGCTGGCGAAGCACGCTGAGTTCGGAGTCACCATCAACTCGGTCCTCGGGAGCGGCGTCCGGAATCCGGAGGATGCGATTCAAGTCGCGGAGCACGCACGACGGAGAGGATTCACCAGCACGGTGGGCATCCTTCACGACCACCACGGGCAACTTCAACCACTTGAGCCATCGCATCAGCGCGTCTACCAGCACATTCTCAGGTTTGCAGGTTCTCTCTTCTCTTTCGCCCACTTCGATGAGTTTCAGCAGAACATCAGTCGCGGCCTCGCCAACGACTGGCATTGCCGTGCGGGCGGACGCTTCCTGTATGTCTGCGAGGATGGCCTGGTGCATTACTGCTCGCAGCAGCGCGGCCATCCCGGGCTGGCTTTGGAAGACTACTCGCTGGCGGATTTGAAGCGCGAGGCGGAGCGGACGAAAGGATGCGCTCCGCTCTGCACGATTTCCTGCGTGCATCAGACCGCGATGCTGGACAGTTTCCGCGAAAACCCGAGCGCTACACTGGCCGGAATTCTCGCGCGGCGCAGGGATCGCGATCCCAGTTTCCGCCCGCCCGCCCTGGTCGGCATTCTCTCCTGGATGTTCCTGGAACCTAAGCGCCGAGGCCTCTTCGGCAGGTTCGCCTTGAGGGCCCTGGGAGTGAAACCAGGCCCAACGAGTCCGCGTTAGCTCCTGTTCGGTGTCTGCGAGGCCAGGGTGAGAGGTCCCAGCAAGATCACAGGGTGGTTGTGTTTTGGGCAAAAGGAGGCGCACAAGCTGGAAGTGTGGCCGGAACTCAACGTGGTCGGGGCGCTGAGTGACGCGATACGTGAGCCAACTGGTTTGTTTCATCAACACCGCTGTCGGGCAGGGTGATCCAGTGCTGGTAAAGACTACGCCGTTTATCGCGAATTTGGGCGGTTATGCAGCCCCACGACAAGCAAGGGTGACTATCGAGTCAGAGCGGGCACGATGCTGTACCCAATTCAAGAATAGCAGCCCGCCCAACTATAAGTCTAACCAATTGATAACAAGACAGATAGAGTCCATATTTGGTGGATCAAAACACTAGATTTTCCAGCTCGAATCCGGTTAGCCTGAGTGAGGAAGAACAGCACCGGTGATTTAGTCAGCCCTGCTTCCCCCGAAATTGAAAGCAGCAACCAGCGTGATGGCCCATCGTTCCGCATGCCACAGCCCGGAACTTGAGGCAATGAGCACAGTGAAAAAGAGATTGGATGCCCGAGCTTTTAGACGGATTTGATGGGTCGATCAAGGACGAGAAGGCGTCGAACGTCGGTCCCGCGGGAATCGACATCGCCTACCACCGCCTTGGGAAAGGGGATTCTCACACGTATGGCCACACCAGGGACACCTCTATCTTTTACTGACGTGTTGCGGCTTCGGCCGGTGCGGCGCCTGTGGATCGCGCAGATTGTCAGCGTGTTCGGAGACTTCCTGGCGGTGTTCGCGATCATCGCGGTGGTGACGTTTAAGCCGCACGGTACGGCGACGCAGGTGGCGATGGTGCTGGTATCGTTTATGGCGCCGCTGGCGATCGTCAGCCCGCTGGCCGGCGTCTTCGTGGACCGGTGGCACTTGAAGCGGACGATGATCGCAAGCGACCTGATCCGCGGCGTGCTGGTGCTGGCGCTGGTGTTCGTGCACGACCTGTACGTGATATACGCCATCCTGTTCACGATGAGCGTGGTCTCGGCCTTCTTCGTTCCGGCGCAATCGGTGGCGGTGCGCACGCTGGTCCCGATGGCGGGGCTGATGGCAGTGAACGGATTAATGTCGCAGGCGCAGCAGGGGTCGCTGATCGTGGCCCCGAGCGTCGCCGGAGAGCTGGTGCAGCTTGTCGGCGCGAACTCCTGTTTCCTCTACGACAGCTTCAGTTTCTTCTTTTCGGCGGCGCTGGTGATGACGCTGACCGTCGACCGACAGGCGCTGCGCACGGAATCGAGCGCGGTGCTCGATTCGATGCGGCAGGGATTCGGCTTCATCTTCAGTCACTCGACGATTTCGTTTGTGATTCTCTCGATGACGGCGGGGATGTTCGCGATGCGCTGCTTCGGCGCGCTGCTCTCGATCTACGTGCGCGACGTGCTGCACTCGACGTCCGCGGTGTTCGGTGTGCTGAATACCCTGGTCGGCATCGGCATGATCATCGGGACGCAGTTGCTCACGCGGTTTGCGCGGCACATCCCGCAGCAGAACCTAGTGGTGTACGGTCTGGGCGGAATGGGCATAGCGGTATTGACCACGGCGGCGTTCGGCACGATGGGATCGACCGCGGCGGGAATGCTCGGGTTGGGCCTGAGCGCGTCCGCGATTTTCATCACGGCGACGACGCTGATCCAGCACGAGACACCGCACGAACTATTGGGACGAGTGATGAGCTGCCTGATGTCGCTCGTGGCCGGGTCGCAGGTGATCTCGATGTTCGTGGCTGGTCCGGTGGCGGAAAAGATTGGGATTCCGAACCTCTATTATGGAAGCGCTGCGATGCTGGTCGGAATTGGCGTCGTGGGGTACTTCAAGCTGCCGAAGGCTGAGAAGGCGGAATCGGCGACGACGGGCTAGGCCGGCGGGGCGCGGGTTACGATCTGGCCTTTCGAGGAACGGTTCCCTATCGAACCGTTCTTCAAGAGCTGAATTACTATCTGACTTCCGATCCGCCGGGTTCCCACTTGAACCGTGGCGCACCAGAATTGAACGAAAAGGGGACAGCTGCTCCCAACATCTTCAATCTTGCAAACGGCGTGGCCACTTTACTGCCGATATGTGTCCTTAACGCCGCTTTCTGCCCTCTTTCCGAGTGGCGGGTAACACAGGCGGAACCTGATGCTGCCGCAGAGCCATCTGGAATGAAAGAGCCCGCTCCACGCAGCGAGGATCATGAGCCTGCGAATGTTGCACGAGCCGTTGTAGTCCGCAAAGCGGCGCCAGGGAAATCGGTGTGGCGCCGATCTGCGGGATTCCCCACTCCCGCATAGCTCGTCATCGAATCGATATCTTCCGGAAATACTCCCGACACGAACTGCTGACATCCTGAATAGAGCAATCTCAGGAGGGTCTCCCGTGCAATCGAAGTGGATGTTCTTATACGCTATAGCTGCGTCCGCGCTTCTGGCGCAGAGTTATACCGGTTCCATCAGTGGCAAGGTCGTCGATGGCTCCGGCCTGCCCGTGGTCAAGGTTCAGATCGCGGTCACCGAAGAGTCCACGAATACCGTTATCAGGACCGAGTCCAACGGCTCGGGCGATTACAACGTGTCTTATCTGAAACCGGGTAAGTGGCGGGTAAAGTTCACCTCACCGGGCTTCAAGGAGCATGTGGAGAACGAGGTCGAGCTGCAGATCAATCAGCAGCGGCGCGTGGATCCGGTCCTCGAGATTGGACAGGTGAACGAGGTTGTGCAGGTTACCTCGTCGGGCACGCAGGTGAATTATGTGTCGCCGGAAATCGGCGAGGTGGTGGACGCTGAACAACTGGTGGAGCTTCCGGAGCTCGCCACGAACGGGCGCGGGCGCTCGCCGTTCCTTCTGGCCAAGCTGGTTCCCGGCGTTACCACCAACGGCAACACGTATACCAACATCAACGGATTCAGCTTCGCGGGCGGGCGGCGCGTGACGAACGAGATCCTGGTCGACGGCCTGCCGACGACGAATCCTTCCGATGAGACCTACACGCTCACGCCCAGTCCCGATTCAATTCAGGAGTTCAAGGTAATTACAACGCCGTTCTCGGCCGAGTATGGACACACCGGCGGCGGCGTGATGATTGCTACCACGCGCGCCGGGTCGAATGCGCTCCACGGCAGCGCTTACGATCTGTTTCGCAACCGCGTGCTGAACGGCCGCGACTTTTTCGCGCCGGCGGGCAGCACCGTGAAGTACGTGCAAAACGATCCGGGCGGCACTATCGGCGGTCCGGTATTGATTCCGCATGTCTACGATGGCCGCAACAAGACGTTTTTCTTCGTGGACTTCAACGTCACCCTGGCTTCGCAGGGCAATGCGGGCAGCTTTCTGGTCCCGACGGACCTCCAGAAGGCCGGGGACTTTTCGCAGACCTTCGCGGGAGGGAAGGTGGTGCCTGTCTACGACCCGAAGATGCTGGCCTCCGATGGACGGACGCGAATCCAGTTTCCGAACAACGCCATTCCCGCGAGCCGGATCGATCCGGTAGCGGCGCAGATCGTGAAGTTCTACCCCGAAGCGAATGCCAGCATCAACGGCAACAACTACTTCGTAACTCCCGCGAGCACTAACGATAACTGGCAGTATCTGGGCCGCCTCGACCAGAACTTCGGGCAGAACGATCGCGCCTTCTTCCGCTTCGGGCAGTACAGCCCGAACAACAACGCCGCGCTGGTGATCCCGAACAAGGCGAACAATCAGACATACGGAGGCTGGACGGATACGCAGGCGGCCATGAGCGAAACTCACATCTTCGGCCCCACTCTGGTGAGCGACTTCCGCTTCGGATGGGTGCAGGAAGATAACTACACCACGGCGGGCGGTTCGGCGGCTCCGGAGCTGGGACTCAAGGGTGTTTCGCTGTTCGATTTCCCTATTGTCGCGGTATCGCAGATGATTCAGTTGGGCTCGAGCGCGAGTGATCACGATCGCGACCGGAGCTGGGTGTTCAACGAAGGGCTGACCTGGCAGCGCCAGCGCCACACCATCAAGATCGGTGGCGATTTCCGCCGTCAGATGTACAACAACTACCCGCCGGGCAAACTCTCCGGCAGCTACAGCTTCACCGGCGCCTTCACGGGCGCGGTTCCGAATGGCACCGGGAGCGGCTTCGGTCTGGCGGATCTGCTGCTCGGTGCGCCCGCGTCCACCAGCATCTCCATCAACGACTACACCTACCGGCTGAATATCAACAGCGGCGGGGCATTCGTGCAGGACGATTTCAAGATCCTGAAGAATCTGACTCTGAATCTGGGTGTGCGGTGGGAGTGGGATGGACCTTACTCGGAAGCGAACAACCAATTCACGAGCTTCAACCCTTCGATCGTCAATCACGTTACCGGCAACCTGGGAGATGTGCAGTTCGCGGGCAAGAGCGGCGCGCCCACGCACTTCACTCCGAACGTTTACCACGATTTTCTGCCGCGCATCGGCTTTGCCTGGAACCTGATGAAAGAGACGGTGCTGCGAGGCGGGTATGGCATCTATCGTCTGCCCGCGATCGGTTACTCGAGCTATGGGCCTGTGTCGCAGTATGCGCAGACACTGAGCGCTTCCAGCATCGATGGCGGTCAGAATCCGCCTTATTACCTTCAGAATGGCGTACCGCCGGCCACCTACAACCTGGACGCGAATGGCAATCCCAATATCCCGGCGAGTCTTACCGCTCCTTCGCGGAACGTGACAGGGTTGGAACTGCGGGCGCGGACGCCTTACAACCAGACATGGCAGATCGGGTTCCAGCGCAAGCTCCCCGGCAACTGGCTGCTCGAAGCGGACTACGTGGGTACCCGCGGCGTCAAGCTGCCTATCCTCGTTCCGGAGAATCAGCTTCCTGCCAGTCTTTGGGGACCGGGCAATCTGCAGTCCCTGCGGCCGTTTCCGCAGTATCTGAACGTTACGCATCTGGAAAATGACGGGAACTCGTTCTACAACGCGTTGCAGACGAGCCTGCAGCGGCGCTGGAAGGATGGCGTGCTTCAGTTCTCGTATACATGGGCTAAGATTACCGACGATGTGGACGGGCCGGCGACGTCGAGCCCGATTCAGAATATCTACAACCTGCGGGCGGAGCATGGGATCGCATCTTATGACGTGCCGCATCGGTTCGTCGCGAACTACGTGTACCGCCTGCCATTTGGCACTCGCCGACAGTATCTTACCCGGATTCCCGTGGTCAGCCGGGCGATTTCGGGATGGGAACTTTCCGGTATCACCGAGTTCCAGGTGGGTCTGCCTCTTTCAGTGAGCCAGAACAATGCGACAGGCGGGTTCACAGGAACTCAGCGTCCCAATCAGGTGGCTCCGGCGCAACTGGTCCACAGTCAGGAGACGCTGGCGATGTGGTTCAACACCTCGGCGTTTGTGGTGGCGCCGCCCTATACGTCGGGCAATGCGCCGCGATTCCAGTTTTACGGCCCGGGGATCGAGAACTTCGACGCGGCATTGAACCGGAACATCATGCTTCGCGAGTGGCTGCGGCTACAGATACGGGCGGAGTTCTTCAACGCGGCGAACCATCCGAACTTCAAAAATCCGAACACGACGCTGGGCAACGTGAACTACGGGAAAATTACATCGGACAACGGGGCGCGCACCACGGAGTTGGCCGTCCGGTTGTTCTGGTAAGGCGAAAACCGAATGAAAAGATTTCTTTCCGCGGCCCTTCTTCTGATTGGGCCCGTTATGCAGGCACAGATGCCGCAGGCACAGCCCAGGCAGGTGGTGGTGATCTCGCATCGGGGGGAACATCTGCGCCATCCCGAGAACACGATGCCGGCGTTTGAAGAGGCCGTGCGGGTGCATGCGGATTACATCGAGGTCGATGTCCGCACCACAAAGGACGGCAAGCTCGTCCTGATGCACGACGCCCAGGTGAACCGGACCACCAACGGCAAGGGCGATGTAGCTCAGATGACGTTCGATGAGATCCGGGCCCTGGACGCGGGCGGTGGCGCCAAAGTGCCGGCCTTCGATGAGGTGCTCGATTACGCTCGCGGGAAGATCAACATCTACGTCGACGTGAAACAGGTCAGCGCCAGGGACCTGGTGGATCATATCGTCGGCCACGGAATGGCGGAAAACGTGGTGATTTACTCGGGGCGGATTTCGAAAGAGATTCAGGATCTGAATCCGAACCTGAAGATTATGCCGGAATCCCGCAACGTGGAGTTAGCCCAACGAGAGGTGGATGAACTCCATGTGAAGGTGATGGCGTTCGACGCCGGCGACTTCAAGCCGGAGGTGATTGAAGTCGCAAAGAAGGGCCACGCGCTGATTTACGTGGACCGCCTGGGCCCGGCTGACAATCCAGCCGCGTGGCAGGAAGCAATCGACCAGGGCGCGGACGGGATACAGACAGATCATCCCGAGGAGTTGGTGAAGTATCTGATCAAGGCGGGCTATAAGAAGCCTTGAAGCGGGTTTTCTCAGTAAAGCAACCGGAAGCAGGAATGCTGGCGCCCGGCCATTAAGACCGCTCAACTTCCTGTTTGCGCGTGATTCGCCCAAGATCAGTAGACTCTATGGGACATATCGTTGCTAATCTGGCAGTTCACATCCGCGTCGGACTCTCAAGGCGTTTCTCTGAGCCAGCCGTTTTCAACGCGCCTTTATATCCGAGTACGCCGTATCGATGAGCCTGGTTAGGGCTGCGGCGTTTGTGGCCGTTCCCGGTCTCAGTTTCACATGGCGCATGAACTTTCCTGTGCCCTGCAGCAAGCGGGCCGGATCCGGCAGCGCGGCGCCGTGAAAGAACCCCACGTTTACGTGCGAAGTAAATACATTGACGTAGCCGAAGGGCGCATCTCCCAAACATGCAACCGGACAACCGTCATGCAAAAGCTCCCGGACTTCGTCCCCGCACTTTCGCATCACGTCAAACCACTGGTGCGCGATGGCTCCCAATTCACCTGCATGTTCTTTCATCCACGCATCGATGGCGGGATCCCGCTCGACAGCACCGTTGAATCGCAGCAATTCCGTTCCCTGTCGCTCCACTTACTTCACCGGGTTCTTATGTGCTCGCCAGGCTCGCCAGGTACTCCTCGGGACAGCCAAAGCCTTCCACCGTCACTCCCAGGCGGCGCAGCGCATCTATGGCGAGCATGCGCCGGTAGAAATTGAAGGTAATCACATGTGCGAACGTACCACCAAAGGTAAACGTTTCCGGCGGTTCGCAGAGGGCATCGACAAACGTGTCCTCCCAGGCGCTTCGATTGTGTACATCTGTGAGTACACTGTGGAACGCTGCATCAGCTTCCTCCATGCGCGCCAGCATGGCCGAAGGAGTTCGATCCTCTGGGAGGGCATTGTCCATCAGGGGCATGCTAGCGCCAGTAAGTGCCGCGGCCCAGACTTCCTTGGTCTGGACCATCCGGTCCAGAATCTGGCGCAGGCTCTGATCGGGGCCATCCCAGGGAAAGATCTTCACCTGGTTTGTCAAAGGACGGTCCAGCTGCTCATCTGTAAGCGTCCCCGCCAGATCGAGAAGACGCCGGGTGTGCCAGGACTCCTGGCCTGAGAAAATATCGAAAAGGTCCATAGATTGATACGCTCCTTTCGTGTCATCTTTACCGGAATAATGATGAATTCCGTTCGCCGCGTGCAGGTGAGTATGTGTCGCACCCATTCGGCGATACAGGCTGGGGGAGATGCGAAACGCCTTTCGGAACGCCCTGGTGAACGCTTCGAGCGATCCGTAGTTTGCGTTGAGACTGATGTCCGTCACCGACAGTTGTGTACGGGACAACTGCCATGCGGCTCTTTCCAGCAACAGCCTCCGGCGCATAGCCACCGGCGTCTCCTCGATCATCGCCCGGAACAGTCGATAAAACTGCGTGCGGCTTCGATAGGCGTGGCGGGCAAGGCTCTTTGCATCCTGCTCCTCGTCAAGCGATTCCAGCACCACTCCGCGTAGCCGCCGCGCTTCATCCACACAGGGAAAATACCATTTCAGCGTGCGAGTCCGCCTGACAGGAAGTCCCAAACTTGCACCCGGGCATGTCGTAACAATGGACCGACGGTCAATGCAAATCCACCCGAGGCCATCGCATTGGCCAGAGTTCCAGGATCGTCGCCAATCCGGACGTTTGGCCTGGGGAAAGGCGTTCTCATCAAATGCCCGCGAACCGGGGATCACGGCGGCGTCACACGACCTCAAACAAGTGAAGTGATGTCCGTTCTGGCCCGGGAGCACCGAACAAGCAGCGCGTGCACGCGTAGAGGTGGCTCATATATACTTCCAAATTCAGGAGGCCAGCATGCAGATCTCGTTTGGCAAGGCCGTGATGAAATCAAAAGTGAAGGTCGTTCTTCTGGCTGCGATTGCTCTTGCTTCCTGCTCGACGGGACCTGAACAGCCTCCGGTTATGAAGGTCGACAAACCGTTTGCCACGGCGGGAAGTATCGAAATGCAACTGGACGGCGGTGATTACATCATCCGCGCCGGCCCGGATGAACATATCCGCGTCTCGTTTGCAGGCAATACCGGCAATGCCGCCGCCGATTTGGGGACCAGTGGCACGCACGCGAATCTGGCAATCAGAGATACGCCGCATAGCAATTTTCGAGCGACGGTCGAAGTTCCGGCGACGGCGGACCTCACCGTCCATCTCACCGGCGGCAATCTCGAGGTCGCCGCCATCACAGGTCACAAAGATATTGACAGCATGGCTGGGAACGTCGGGATTCTGATCCCCAACTCCAATGATTACGGTACTGTGGACGCTGCCGTTAAGGCTGGGAATCTCAACGCCGGACCCTTTGGTGATTCTGGCTCAGGACTTTCCCCGCACCTCAAATGGTCGGGACCCGGCAAGTACACGTTGCGCGCCAGTCTCGGCGCCGGCAACTTGGAACTGAAGCATTAAAACCTTAGGGAACGTTCACAAAGACGTGTCCAGACGCAAGGGGAGGTTTCCCGGGCAGAGGGGTTACAAGCAATGTCCAGTTGGTCGGCGATGCGGAAGTTATTCGCGACGAGAATCGAGAGGCGGACGTCGCCGGTGGCATCAAACTCACAAGATCTGGGGATCGAGGAGACCACGCACACTAATGGACATCGGTCTTAAACCGGGCCGCCTCCGTACGCAGCAGATCCAGATACTGAGTACCAAACTCTGCCGAAGGCTCTATGTCTTTGCTGACTTCGGCGCTCGGCTCTTCGGCGAGCACAATGCGCGGCCCCAGGGCACGCGCTCGCGCCCATCCGTCGCGGAACGTCTTACCATTATTGCGGCCCTGTGCAGGGATCCGCGGCTGCTGGGCGCTGCGCCAGGCCGGAACCACCGTCATAGCGTCGGCATGAGATTGACCGTCAGCCGCAACCGTCGGCGCGCCGCGGTCCTCCCACGACCAGTATCCGAACCGGCTGATGCCCTTGGCTGAGAGGAGGGACGGTTGCTGGGAGACGAATCCAGTCATGAAGCGCACGGTGAATCGAGGATCCGAGTAGGGTGGCAGGCTGTGGGGGAAAGGCGTAGGTGTTCCTGTGTAGATGATGAGCAGCGGATGGTGGAGATAGTGGAAGAGATTCCCTCATACTTCGGGTGGTGCGCCAGCGTCTCCCAGACCTGATCCGCCTTGCGGCGCAGGCGTCCGTCGCTGAGCGCGGAAGGCTGCTCGGGAAACCCGATCATAATCGCAACCTGGGGGTGTGCAGACAACCGCGTGTACTGCTCAAAGAGCGCGGTGGTCGTTTCCTCCAGATAGATCTGGCGTCCCTGGCCTGTAGCCCCAGGGATGCCAGTATCGATGTCGTTGGACCAGTCGATGTAGATGAAGTCCACGTTGGCCGATACAAGCCACTCGGCGTGATGTCGAATGGCAGCCGGGTCATTCGACAGATACTGGCCCAGAGTCGGCGTGCCCCATGTCTTGCCCCAGGGACGACTGTTGTGCCAGGTGGAGTAGGCGATGCCGACTTTGCGTTCGGCTGCGAGGGCCGGAGTAAGGGAGCCGGTGTCCGGCGCGCGAGGGGTTTGGGCGTCCACGGACAACAAGCACGCGCACGAAGCGATCAGCGCCGCGACACGAACCCGTCCGCTCCTTCCCGGGCCGATTCCTGGAACTGACTGAGTCATCATAATTACTGGATAAACGATCGCGAGTCTCAAGCGCACAGAACGTACCGCTGAAAACTAGCTTCCGAGGAGCGCGTCAGCCGGGAGCTATTGTGCCTCGCGAACGTCCTGCGATTGCTCGCTGGCGAAGCAGATCATCATGTCCGTCTCTCAATAGGCCGTCCGTCGGGCTCATCCCGTTGGTCGTCGGCTCGCAGGCTTTCAAAATTCGCAGCACGGAAAGTATCGTGTTCCAACTGCGTGTTGTCGCCCGCGCACCGAAGAGTTCGTCGATCTGACCAAGATAGCCGATTGTCTTCATGTGGCGCCGGTACACTCCAAACGCAAGTCGATTTGTCGATCCGATAATTCGGACAAACCACTCCCCATTTCCGGGAACTGCGATCGGAAATGAGGCCTTGCCGCGACCAGGTTTCGACAGGATGCTCACAAATCGAACAACATCCGGGCGTGATGGCTCAGCTCCAAATGGATTCTCCATTTCCAATCGCCTGAGATCACTGCCGTCACAGCACGCCACTTCCGCTGCAAATGGCAGCTTCCGGCGCAGTTCCGCAAGGAACTTCGCGCGCGTCCCGGGTTTTCGAACGACAAGTGTGCCTGCAGCGCCAACGTTCACGACGTCATAGGCGCCGAGTTCTCTGGCGAGCACGCTTGGGCGAAACGTCCTGTGCCCTCCAACGTTGATCCCTCGGAAGAAAACAATCAGAGCCATACTGCGTCTGTGGCCGCCACTATTACATCATCGACGAGCGGTGGCGTTGCGGTATGCCGCTGGGCAGTGCCGGCCACCCAGGTTCCCGTTTGCGCGTCGTCCGCTCGGGACGCGGGACCGGTCCATCACCTCTGTGACATAGCGCCAGGCGTCCAGGTGGATGCGCAGGCCCACTACGGTTTTTTCACTGTCGCCGCTCGGGGCGCTGCATAAACATCCAGCGGTGGCCTTCCAGGTCCTCAGCGCGATAGAGGCGACCGTACGGCGCATCTTCAGGGGGAGAGAGAATTCTCGCGCCGGCACTTTGCGCGCGCTCATAGTGGTCATCAACACGATCAACATACACAAGCACTCCGTCAATCGCCCACGGAACTGCCAGCCATTCGCGAATGCGCTCGTACCTTTTGCAACGGGTGGTGGGACTCTCGTAACCGGCGGGCCCGCTCGCAAGCATAATGACGCCTTGATCGGTTTCCATTTCCGCGTGCCCAATTCTCCCACCGGGCTCCGGTATGCGTGTGCGTTCGCGGAACGCAAACGCTCGCGCCAGCCAGTCCAAAGCGGCTACACAATTCTCATACGACAGCATCGGAATGACGCCAGGATACTCGTCAGCCATAACCTCACTCTAACCTTAGGACAATACAGGGAGTATGAACTCGGCGGGGGCCCGTTGGATCAAGGAAGCCAGCGAGTGCTCCGCCACAATGTTCAAGTCAACGCCCAAACCGCGCATGTTGCCGTAGATTCTGGGAGGATTGTCGGCCAACAGGAAGTTGAGCATTCGATCCGGACGCCCCCTCAGAGAATCGCCGCCGCTTGTCTGCAGTGTTAATTAACAGTCCACATCGGCAGTTATTCCCGGTCCGGCCAGGACGCGGCCTCCGGTTTTTACTCACGCATCCGCTGCCTTCGTCAGGGCCGCAGCATCCCACGACTCGGCCGCGGTCACCTGTCGCGGCGCGAGCGAGCGCGCGATCTGCGGCAGGTCCGCGACCGCCAGCGCGTCCGGCACGATGTTCGCCAGCGGACAGGTGGCGTTCTCGTCTCCCGCCACGCTCCGCCACGATGACAGGTGTCGCGCCAGGTATACTTTCGACACGCAAGGCCCCAGAGCCGCCGCGCACAGCGCCGGCACGGTCATCTTCTCGCGCGCAGCGAGCACCAGCTGCGCCCGCGGATACGCCCTCGCGAGCGCTTGCGAGTAGGCAACGATGTCGGTGGTGCGCTGCCCCAGCAGGCTGCGGCCCAAGATCAGCGATGCCCACGCATACTCCTCCTCCGAGGCGTGGCCGCGAGCGTATCCCACCGCGCCAGGCGCGAACTGCCCTTGCAAGTCACCCACGCCGCGGACGTCGGGGGCGCATACCGCGATGCCGGCGGTCGCGAGCTGGTCGTAGAGCTCCTCCTCGTGCCACGCACCGTTGCGGCCGTTGGGTTCGATGACCAGCAGTATCCGGTCCCAGGCGCGCTTCGGCACGAAGATCCACGCCGGGCACCAGACCTGCCGGGCGGTCTGGACCTCCACCGCCAGCACCTCGCAGTTGCGATACCTGGTCCTGCCGCGAGTTTCCAGCTTCGGTTCGAGAGTCGCCGGGTCCATGCCGAGCAGCGCATGCAACTCTCCCGGTCTTTCGGGCGTGCGGATACTCCGCGCCGTCCGGCCACCAGTCGAGCCGGGGACGTCCCTTCGAAGTCGCGCGTCGTCACGCCGGTCTTGCCGCACCGGAGCGTCTCTTCGGTCTCGGGATTGGTGGGCGGCTCCTCGTCCAGTGTGCGAGTGGCGTAGTTCAAGTGCCGCTCCAGCCAGTTATAGATTGCCAGCCGCATGGGATAGGAAAGCGAGTGCGGTAGCGGCTCCTCGAAGTACGCGATCTTCTCCCGGGCGCCGAGCGTTTCGTAGGCGCGCGCCAACTTGCCGAACTCCTCGCGACCACTACGCTCGTAGGCGGGCGAGTACGTGCCGTAGAAATCGTGCGCGCTCACCGCGATCAGGAGCGGCTTGGGCGCCATCGGCCAGAGCATGTCCCAGCGGTCGAACCCGAGCGGGCCGGAACCGATCAGATCCTGCTCGGCGTCATCCGACGATCCCGGCGCGAGAAACGGCTCGATGGCGAAGTTCTCCGTGTTGCCGGAACTCACCGCCGCGGCAGCCAGACGTTCGTCCATCGCCGCCAGGATCATGGTCAGCGTGCCTCCGCCCGATTGTCCTGTGGATGCCAGACGCCCGCCATCGATCTTCGGATGCGCCGCGAGCACGTCAAGGCTGCGCATCGCGTCCCAGAGCATCGCGCCGGTGGCGGTCTCGCCCACCAACAGCATCTTTTGGCCCGCCATACTGTGCTCCCGGGTGGGGGAGAGCGGGGGTGTGACCGGAGACGCGCGCTCGCCCTGACCCATAGGGTCGAACGCCAGCACGACGTGGCCGAGTTGTACTAGGCCTTGGCAGCAACGCTGATAGAGTGGATAAGCCTTTCCGGGAGCGCTGTGGCCCATCTGGAAGAGCACCCCAGGATACGGTCCGGCGCCCGTCTTCGGCAGATACAAGTTGGCCGTGACGAAGAGCCCCGGCCGGCTTTCGTACACGAGCTTCTCCACGCGATACCGGTCACGCTCGATAGCGCCGAGTGTCCGAATGTTTAATGGCGAGCGCTCCGGCAGCGTGCCAACGAGACGGGTGAACGTCGTACGTGCCCACGCCTGGTAGCTGCGAATATCAGCCGGTGTCCGTAATGCGGCCAACCGCTGATTACGGCGCGAATATACTGCTGCCGCCAGCGACGAAAGGTAGTCCGGAAGGCAACGGGCATAGTCGCGATAGCCGATCTGCGCTCGCAACGCTGGGGCTGCGAGCGTGGCAGCGATCATTCGGCGGCGTGTGAGCATCAAATCCTCTGCACGAAAATGTGCTTGTACTCGGTCCAGCGCCCGGGATCGTGCGCCTGCAACTCAATCGGGCCTTCGTCGAGATTATCAAGCTTGTCGTACTCCAGCACCGTCTCGCCGTTGATCCGTACCAGGCAGGTCGCGTCTTTCACGCGAAGTTGAAACAGCCACCACTCACGTGCCGCGATCCGCGGATACGAGCCGCGTTTCACAGAATACAGCGATCCGGTGGGATAATGCGCACCCTCCACATCGTGGAGCTGAATCTCATAGTGCCGTCCGCGCGACCCAGTGCCTGCCGTGCGGAACATGACGCCAGCATTATGGTGCAGTTCATGCCGCACGTACATTTGCAGCTCGAAGTCGCGGTACTTTTCCTGGGTCGCGAAGTGCCCGTTGCCGTCACTGTACAGAATGCCTCCGAGCGCCTGGAAATTCGGCTTGCCGTCGGAGACGTGCCACCTGGCGAAGTCGGCCGATGTCTCGTAGAGCGCCGTCCACGCGACCTTCGATGGCAGTTCGCGTAGGCGCAGATTGCGGAAGCGGATCGGGTAGCTCAGCGATTGGAGGCCCAGATGACCGCTGCGCAGCCGGTGGCGCAAGTCGGGGACGGTCTCGATATCGACATCCTGGACCATCTCGCCATTAGTCCATACCTGCAGTCGCGGCCAGTCCATCAGGATGCGGAACGTGTTCCATTCGCCGTTGTTCTTGACATTGACTTTGCGCGGCGCCACGATCGGATAGATCGCGCCCATCGACTCCAGCGCCGGCTGCTGATCCACCTGGTGGAAGATGTGGAACTCCATGCCGCACCACATCGGACGGCCATGCTCGGGTGCGTGAATGTAGATGCCAGAGTCGCACCAACCCTTGACGTAGAACTCGCCGCGAAAATCGAAATTCTCGTACTGGCGCGCTGAGCGCAGCCACGCGGGGTAGCCCGCGCTTTCATGCACGACGATGTGGCCGGAGTCCACATAGAACGCGCGTTCGGCTCCGTCCTGTACGCTCCACCCGTCGAGAGAACGGCCGTTGAAGAGAGGGTTGAAGCCGGACTCATCGTCGGATTGCGCTGCGGCGAGCAGCGCGCCAGCGGCGCCGGTGGCGGCGAGAAAACTTCGTCGGTCCATACTCAGTTGATTGTAGTCGGAGGCGGGTTTGTGCAGATGTCCCGCTAGAGGCTTGGAAAATGGGTCTGGCATTGGACGGAGCGGCAGGACCCGGACGGCAGCTAGGCATTCCGCAACACCCGTTTCTCCCCTGCATACCCGGACTGGACTGTAGGTAGCATCCTGGCCGGATGGGCATGCGGCGCCTTGCGTGTGGCCGAGTAGTTCGAGAGAGATCGCGAGATCGACAAGACTAGGATGATCATTACCAGCGCCTCGCGCAACGGCAAATCTCTGAAGATCGCAGTCGCCTTTGACGGACCGTGGATGACGCCTGTGCTGTCCCGGGTGGATCGTCGACAACCCGGACGTGAACGCCCGGTACGGGTCACTTCCCAGTGGCGCGTCACCCGTTCAAGGCCGCTACCGGATCCCGGAACGCCGTTTTGACCGATCGTCATGGTACGGTACGATTTGCAGCATGCCCCGGATGCCGTAAGGTCGGGCGCTTGCTATCCAGGAGGACAGGACAAGGATGAGATTGGCGAAAGCGGCGCTGCTTTTCATGTTGGCTCCGGTGGTGACCGGGGCGCAGGTCAATGTGGGTGAACAAAAGCCCGAAGACAGCCTTCCCTTCACCATGACCACGGTGGCCACCTTCAAGCTGCCTTGGCGGCTGGCCTTCCTACCGAATGGCCGCATGCTCATCACCGAAAAGCCCGGTCCCGTCTGGTTGGTTTCCCAAACGGGAGAGAAGATCCAAGTGGAGAATACGCCCAAAGTCTATTTTCAGGGCCAGAACGGCATGATGGGCGTCTTCCTCTCGCCCCATTACGCGACCGACCACAGCATCTATCTCACCTATGTCGAGCCGGGTGACTATGGTGGAGGCTACGCGCTCGCCCACGCCCGGCTGAACGCCACCGGCACTTCGGCTAGCCTGGAAAACTTCGAGGTGCTGTGGCGCCAGGTGCCCACGGGCAAGGGTGGGCAGGCCGGCGGGCCGATCGCCTTCTCGCCGGATGGCAAGTATCTGTTCCTCGCGGTTGGCGACCGTCAGCGTTTCACCCCCGCCCAGGATCCAGACCAGCCTGTGGGTAAGATCCTGCGCCTGAAACTGGATGGCAAGCCCGCCCCCGGCAATCCCAATTTCGGCAAGACCGGCGCTGCCACCATTCCCCTGATCGATCCGGCCCGTGACACGGAAGCCGCCAAGACCGCGAAGGTAGTAAGTACCTACACCTTCCCCGGCCCCAACCTGACGCCGGCTGAAACCTGGGCCATCGGCGTCCGCACGCCCTACGGATTGGCATTTTCGCCCAGGGGCGAATTGTGGGAGATCGAGCACGGCCCGGCCGGCGGCGACGAATTGAACCTGATCGAGCGCGGCAAGAACTATGGCTGGCCGCTCGTCTCCTACGGCAATAACTATAACGGTGTTCCCATTCCCAAACCCGACACACGCCCCGACCTCATGAAGCCGGTGCTCTATTGGGTGCCGGTGATTGCGCCAGGCAATTTGATGTTCTACCGCGGCACCCAGACCTTCCCACAATGGAAGGGCAGCGGCTTCATCAGCGGCCTGGGGAGCCAGACGCTGAATCGCATCGTCTTTGACGGTCATGGCGGCGCCAAACCTGCGGAGCGCTGGAAGGTGGGCCACCGTATGCGCGATGTGGAAGAAGGTCCCGATGGCTCGCTGTGGATGCTGGAAGACGCCAGCCCCGGCGCCCTGATCCATGTGACCCCGAAGGCGCCTCAGGTGACGCAGTAGAGGTTCGGGCGATCCGGCCCTTTTGCTTTGCGGGTCGGCGCTTGAAGCGGGTTCCGGAAGATACCGGAGCGGGTCAGTAGTCAGGTTCTGGCAAGCGGGGCTCTGCCCGGATCGTCGGCCATCCGGACAGAACTCACTTGAGGTCGATCGCGCTGAAAATCCATGCGCTTCGGACCAAGGTAGGGCTGACTCAGGCTCAACTTGCCAAAGTTATTGGCACCACGGCATCGGTGATTTGCCGGCTTGAGGACGCAGACTATCAAGGGCATTCGGTTGCAATGTTCCATCGAATCGCCGCCGCTCTCAACCGGCGGGTGGAAATTCGCCTCTTGCCCCTTCGGATGCCGGCATAGGTTGGAATGACCATGTTCACGTGGGACGCTCTGCTTGCGAAGTCCCGCCTCGATTGATCTGGACGGTACGGAGCTGTTTGTGAACCAGGGAAATGCGGTTCTTCCAAACGGAGGCAGCGATGTGTGTAACTGCAGGCTGCTGGAAAAAGGGCTCACAGCGTTCGTCACATTCTGAAACAGATGTGCGTCATGATGTTCAAGCTATGCGCGGCCGGGACACCGAACAGAGCACGATGTTCAGTTATCTTTCAGCGGAGCAGCGAGTGCCTAAGGGCCACCCACTGCGGCGGATGCGGGCGATGGTGGACGTTGCTCTGAAGGCGCTCTCTCCCTCTTTTGATGAGATGTATTCGGCGATTGGCCGGCCCTCGATTGCGCCGGAGAAACTGCTGAAGGCCTTGCTTC
>JAOAPQ010000847.1 GCA_025462965.1 Bryobacterales bacterium | reverse complement strand
TATGACGGCGAAGATTTCACGCTGCTGTTGGATTCTCACCACCGCTTTGTCGCAGGCTGGGATGAAACCGTGCTCGGCAAGTTCTAACGTCTGAAGAAGACCTTCCCCAAGCCGATCGTCACCGCTTACCTCCCGTCTTATGATCCTGCGCGCGAGCCCCGCGGGCGCAAGCGGGAGTTACTCAAGATATACCCGCTCCGCCGGACTGCCGGTATGCTGACCCACCTGACTGGTCGGCGGGTCGCGCTGTGGCCCACGCTCCGCGCCCCCATCCCGGCGGCATACGCGTCGCTGCATTTTCTATTTGCGGAGGGCAGTTTCCACCGGGAAATCCTGTTCGATCCGGAAATCTACTTTTTCGGTGACGAGATCTTTACGGGGCTGCGGGCGTTCACCCACGGTTACGATCTCTATCATCCACACAAAATCCTGGGATGGCATCTTTACGACCGGTCCACTCGAACGCCGCACTGGGACGACCACTCGGATTGGCATCAGGCGGAATCATTGTCGTTTCAAAAAATGCGTGATATTCTGACGGGGCGCGTTCGCCACCGCGGGTTACTCGCGTCCGTCCGATCGGTGCGGGCTTACGAGGAACACATAGGAACCAGGTTGATACAAGACTGCTAGAGCCGAAGTAAATGGTTGCGAGACTCAAGACCCGCGAGTTGCTGCCCCGAGAGGTTCTCGTGGTTGACTCTTTCGTGAGCGTGGAGATCTGTAACCGTATACTCGAAGATCTGGAACATTCTTATTGGCATTCCAGTGCAGTAGTCCAGCTCCGATCCGGCCGTCGGCGCTCGGAGATACAGGAAGACTTCCGCGCGAGCGTAACGGCGCAGCAGGCATGGTTCGGGCCGAAATTGCTTCGAACTATCGGACGAATCGAAAAGCGGCTGTCGGAGATTCTATCTTGTGATCCGGCCCGGCTGGAATCTTGGCAGGCCACACGCTACGAAAGGGGCGGCCGGTTTGGCTACCACATCGATGGCGGTCACTGGAAACGAAGCGCCGCCGGGGACCGGAAAAGGAGCTACTTGCTGTATCTCGATTCTCCCCAAAAGGGGGGCGAGACCCATTTCCGCGCGCTCGACATCACCGTACCGCCGAAGCCCGGCAGGCTCGTCGTTTGGGAGAACCTGTTACCCTCGGGCCAATGCGATCACGCCATGATCCACGGCGGGCTCGAAGTACGAAAAGGTAAGAAGACGACATTAGTAACATGGGAGCGGGAACGCTCCATCAGAAAGGAAGGTAAGTGATGGCAAAAGCGAAGAGCGGCAAGAGCGGCAAGGTTTCCGAGGACAAGATCGTCCGCGATGTAATTAAAAAGTACGGCGATACGATCAATCTGAAAAAGACACCCTTCGTATTAATCGAAATTCTGCGCACTCATGGGACGCTGTTGGAGCCCGGCGATGGCGGATCTCCTCCCGGCGGCACTCCCCCGCCCCCTCCGGGTCCGGCAAGCCGAAGAATAGACAACGAGCTGCTGTTGAACGAAATCTTGAAGCTGGGCCGCCAGATCAAGTCGCTGCAAGGCAAAGCCGCCAAGTAATAGCGCGATGAATGCGGCCGACTTTCGCCGGATTGCGCTGAGCATGGAAGGTGCGGAAGAGTGCTCGCATATGGGCTCACCTGATTTCCGCATAGGGGGCCGAATATTCGCTACCCTCGCTTCGCAAGGCCAGGGCTACGGCAACCTGATGCTCACGCCGGAGCAGCAGGCGGAATTCGTTGCGGAGCAGCCCGAGGTTTTCGTTCCCATCGAAGGGGGCTGGGGGAGGATGGGAATGACCCATATCCGGTTGGCCCGGGCGAACGAGGATGTGCTTACCGGTGCTCTGCGAACGGCCTGGAGACTACGGATCGAGAAGAACGCAAAGACGGGCCTGAAGAAGCGGTCTATCTCCCCTCGCGACCGCATATAATCTCCACATGCCGAAAATCGAAAAACATGCGCCAGGTACATTCTGTTGGGTGGAACTCGGCACAACCGATCAGGCCGGTGCCAAAAGCTTTTACTCTTCTCTGTTTGGATGGATCCCGGTGGATTTTCCCATGGGTCCGAGTGAGTACTACACAATGTTCAAGGTGAGCGATGGCGACGCGGCAGCGGCGTACACGATGCGTCCCGAAGAGCAATCGGCGGCGCCGCCTCACTGGAATCTTTACGTCGCGGTGGAGAGCGCTGACGATACCGCCGCGCGGACCGCTGATCTCGGCGGCAAGGTCATCGCGGCACCCTTCGATGTCATGACGTTCGGAAGGATGGCGGTGATTCAGGACCCGACGGGCGCCGTGTTCTGCCTCTGGCAAGCGAAGGACCACCCGGGCACGACGGTAGAAGGCGAGAACGGCACGCTATGTTGGGCGGACCTGAGCACTCCCGATCCGGACCGCGCCAAGCAGTTCTATGCAGACCTCTTGGGATGGACGATTGCCCCGGTGGAACCTTATCCGCCGGATTATCTGGTAATCAGGAACCGCGATCAATTGATCGGTGGCATCCCGCCGGTGGCTTACCGGAAGGCGGACGCGCCTGCGCACTGGATGGTGTT
>JAOAPQ010000781.1 GCA_025462965.1 Bryobacterales bacterium | reverse complement strand
AGAGAGCCCGGTTTTCATCCAGATCCTCGCGTAACGTCGACCCCTCCAACGATACTCCGGCGAACACGCCACGAGACCGTGAGTAGGAGAGAATCTTCGCGGTCATTTTGGCATCGGTCTGTGCCTCGCTGCTGCGCCCCACCGGCCCGGCAGCCACGGAAACGTCGCCACCCAGTGTGAATTTGCTTTCCAGTAGCTTGTCCATGCCGCGTTTATTCATCACCAGCAGAATGACATCGGTCTCCGAGGCGCCGATCTGAAATCCGACCCCGCCGCCCTCGATGCGGACGGCTCCCGGAGCGCCCCATCCCGCGGGGGTGTTCCGGCAGGTGACAAAGCCTTTGCCGTATTTCGCGCTCAGGATGAAGCCGGCCTTCTTCATGCCCGGAACTACCACCACGCAATGCGCTTCGGAGAGGAGACTGCGTGGAATGCTCTTGTCGTCGGCGCTCATCACCTCCTTCAATACGGTGGCCGATTCATGCAACCGGTCCGATACATCGTCTGCCATCAGAGGCGCGGCCTTCACCGCCAGTAGCGCCGTCATCATGAATAGAGTGCTGCGTTTCGTCTGTCTCATCGTTTGAATCTCCAATTTACTTTCCAGGACACGCGGCGGTAGCCGCGTTCTTCGGTGCTGATAGCCGCATGTCCGGCCCCTAGCAAAGAAATTTCAGCAACACCACACTGAGGAGTAAGCAGGGCGGCGATCGCCCCGGCGTCGCGTGAATTGCGCACCGCCCTGCGCGCGACGACGCCCCCTGATCAGCCAACGGTGCGTCCAGCAAAACCGCCTGGCCGTCGGCATCGCCCGGCAGAACGCCATCAACGCCGCAGCGGCCCGGTTTGGCAGCTCGAATCCTGGGCGCGCTCGTCAACCTCACGAACGCGGTTCCCGGAACAGGCATGCTCATCAGGCTGTAACTACGACCCGTATGAGGAGGGTTGGATCCATGCAATGGACCATAAACGATCAACGCTTGCCCAGCCAGGCACAGTCCAAGTGCCAGAATCTGTAACGCGTGTAAGCGGATCAGCGACATTCGGGCTATGGGTATTATGAGGTGCTTCGCCTCTTCAGGCAAGGCGCGTTGTTTATAATAGACGGCTCCGGGGTGCTATGCGAATACTCTTCGTTCTGGGGTTCATCGCAGCGAAAATGTCGGGCTGCTCCTGCGGAATGTCTCTGAGCGGGACGCCGCCGTGCCAATCCGCTTGGAATTACGACGCGGTTTTCACGGGCATGGTAACGGGGATCGATGACCCTGGAATGCTGGTTATATCGAACGGGCTCCCCCCATCGCCGATACCGTTCCGTCAAAAAAAGATCGAATTCAAAATCACAGAAGCACTCACCGGGTTGAACTCAAAGCCGGAGGAGATAGTCATCGAAACCGGTTTGGGAGGAGGGGATTGTGGTTATGAATTCCAGCGCGGACACGACTATATTGTCTACGCGTCGAAGCGGCCGGACGGCAGCTATTTCACCGGAATCTGTACACCCACTCGGCCGATCGATCTCGCGACCGAGGACCTGAAATATTTCCACCAGCTTGCGAACGCTTCGCCTGCCTCTGAGATCCGGGTGACGGCTTACAACATCTTTGGGCCTCGCATTCCCGGTCCCGGTGGCCGATCGCAGCTGCCGACCCTGCCGGGCGCAACCGTAACGATCGATGGTGCCGGCAAGCACGAATCATCAATAACGGATGAGGTTGGCCGCCACATATTTTCTAATTTGCAGCCTGGTGAGTACCGGGTCGATGCATCGCTCGAAGGCTTTGCGAAACCGGAAAGCCTGCGGCCGGTGAAGGTCCATGCCAAAGGCTGTGCTCAGGTGGACGTGCCGCTGCGGCTTGATCGCACTGTGAACGGTCGCGTTCTCTCCAGCGAGGGACTGCCCGCGGCAGGTGTGAACATCGAATCCGTTCCGTTTCGTCCTCGGTATGAGAATGACCTGCCCATGGCAATCGACTCAGCGGTCACGGACGCCAACGGCCGTTTTCAGCTGCATAATCTCACTACGGGCGATTACTACGTCGGAGTCTCGCTTGCCCGTTCGCCAACGTTGCAGAATCCGTATACCCGCTGGTTCTTTCCTGGCACTGAGGATCCGACGAAAGCAGGAATCGTGCATGTGTCTGACAAACCGGAGGCTCAGGTGTTTGACTTTATGCTCCCTGCCCGGCAGCATGACCGCACCATCCAGGGCACGGTGTTTTGGCCTGACGGCCGGCCAGCGGAAGGGGCCACCATTTTTCTGGAAGATCCACGCTGGCCCTGGCAGGTCTCAGCAGTCGCGGCAGTCAGTGACAGACTGGGCCATTTCACGACACACGGCCTCGATGCCACACGCTACCGCATTCACGCGGCTGCTGTTAACGGTGGCCCCATTTCGGCTGAACCGGTCTCAATTGAACCAGGCGCCGGTGCCCTCAATCTGAATCTCGTTCTAACGCGAAAGGGCTACTCTCCGCGCGACAACATGTCAAAAGGGTTAGATGAGTGGAAAAAAGGTCTCGGACTACGGTGAATAAAGCTGCGACACCTGGTCTTGGCCGGGACACTCGGCGACAGCCGCGTTTTTCGGTGCTACGTCCAAGACGCGGCTGATAGGCTCCCTCGTTATGGACACTCTGGGAGGCTGAGCAGATTGTCATCCTTCCACTGATCCGCGCCAGTAGCCAGATAGCGTGTCCCGAATACCTCGTGGCCTGGGGGGAAATGCAGAAGGACATTCACCGGAGCCCGATGCCCCTCGCTGCCGATAACAAAAAAATTCTCGCCCTTGTCGATGAGCGCGATGGCTTCCTTCTGCGTCAGCTTAAATCCCTGGCCGTTGAGCGGACCCGAGCGATGTACGCCTCCGAGGAAGCCCAGTGGATGGAACGCGTCTTTGCGAAACGGCTTATTGATGCACGTGACCTGATATTGTCCAGTCTGGTTGATCGGTAGGACGCATGCATTGTCTTGAGCCGACCAGTAGTAATGGTAGTTGACGCCCCCAGATGTCAGCGTCAGGTTGTTGCAGATGTCGCCGATCTCGTCCTGACCGTTGGGCGCGGTAGGTACCCGCCAGCCATTCCCTTCCGGATCGGTGACGATCTCCACCATCTCATGGCAAAACGTGGAGGTCATGCCACTCACGCTGCGATTCAAAATCCAGACATAGTGCGCGTTGCTATTGTCCACATCGCCCAGTTCGAAGTCGTCCCACTCTATTGAGCCGTGCGCGCCAAACGCCGCTTGTCCGCCGGCCGGAGGCTGATACTGAAATCCGCTCGGCATCAAAACAACCGGAACCAACCGGAAATCCTCATCCGGCTCAGGCAATGTTTCGTTGTCAAGCAAGCTGAGGATGAAATCTCCAACGTTCTGGCCGGTAAACGGATTAGGCGGGTTGGACGTAATCAGGAGAGGCCCCCGGCCATCCACACTCATGCCCCGGCATCCATATTGAGCCAATTTTGTCGCGTACGGGCTGCCTGCTACCGAGGCGACGGCGTTCATGATTGCCGAGCGATTCGGGTCGCTCGCCCACGCGCTTCCCCAGAAGATTAGCCTTATGTCTGCGAAATCGATCCTTGGACCGCCTTGGTCCACCAAGGCCGTATTGCCGAACACTGGGGGGCTCGTTTGAGTGACGAGTTCAAAATCGGAGAACGCATGCGGCCGCGCTTGCGTCTCCGGTCCGGCAGGGTGAAAGCCCACCAGAGGCTGATGTCGAACATTCAGTCTCCGGCGTTGTTGCTGTGCTTTAGTCATGGATGTCTCCTAAGCAGGTTCGTGTGGCAGACATCCTCGAGAGCTTCGCGTCGATGCGTCCGGGTCCTCGCGCCAAGCTGATTTGAACACCCGCCTATTAGTTAGTGACGGCGTAGCGCGTAATGTTGCACAACTGCTTCTTGTGCGCTAAAAAGCGGATAACGCATGTGAGCATGCAAATGCGACGTCTCGCAGGCAGGGAGGAGCATGATCTTCGGCTTCAACGCACCCGTCACGGCCGTCCTTAAGCTCGCCAGGGTGCTCGTCGCGCTCGCTGTCGCGGGTGCGTCGCCGGCCCAACAGGTACCGAAGCCTTTCAGCCGGACCGAGGCCGCCACGAGAATCGCCGAAGCCCGCAAGATCGTGAATCCAGGTGGCGTCGAGCGCCTGGAGAAAGTCAAGATCGGCGGGATCGACCAGTGGGTCTCTATCCGCGGGACCGATAAGCGCAACCCGGTGCTCCTGCTGATCCACGGCGGCCCCGGCTATATCTCGATGCCTATGAGCTGGTGGTTCACCCGCGGATGGGAGGAATACTTCACGGTCGTCCAATGGGACCAGCGCGCCGCCGGCAAGACGCACCTCCTGAACGACCCAAAAGCGGTCGGCCCCACCTTGAACCTTGAGCGCATGGTGGCCGACGCGGAAGAGATGACCAGTTGGGTCCGAAGGGAACTGGGCAAGCAGCAGATCTTCGTCGTCGGCCACTCCTGGGGTAGCTATCTCGGCTTGGAGGTGGCCAGGCGCCATCCCGATTGGCTGCATGCCTATATTGGCGTAGGCCAGCTGACCGACGGGCCTGAGAGCGAACGCCGCGGCTGGGCATTCGCCCTGGATGCCGCCCGCCGCGCGGGAAACTCGGAGGCGGTCCGCGAACTGGAGGCTATCGCGCCTTACTCCCCTCCCGGTCGGCGCGTCCCGCTCACGGATATCTACACTCAGCGGAAGTGGCTGGGCTTCTATGGCGGCGCCATGGCTCACCGTCGCGGCAATTCCGCAGAGAGCGCCCTCGCAGACCTGTCGCCGGACTACACCGACGAGGAGATCTCACGTATCTGGCAAGGCAACGAGTTCGCGGAGCCTTACCTCCTGCCGGAGGTTCTCAGCCTCGATCTGACCGGGATTCGAAAACTGGACTGCCCCCTGATCCTCTTTGCTGGCCGCCACGACTTCAACGTCAACTCCCAGGTCGCGGCGGAATGGTTCGCAAATGTGAAAGCGCCATCGAAGCGGTTCGTGTGGTTCGAGAATTCGGCGCATCTGCCGATGACCGAGGAGCCGGGAAAGTTTTTGATCTCTTTGGTGCGCTACGCCCGGCCGATTGCGGAGCGAGCCGGCGATACCGCGCCCGCCGCGCCCTGAACAATGGGTCCTTTATATCACCGCCCAGTTACCGAATTGCCGGCCGGCCCTTACCGCACCGCGTCCGCGAACGTCATCGAGATATTGTCGATCCACGCAGCGCCTTGACCAAATACCTGCATACCGAACTCAATGTCCCTGGCATCCAGAGCAATCGGGGCCTGAATTTCATA
>JAOAPQ010000728.1 GCA_025462965.1 Bryobacterales bacterium | reverse complement strand
ATCATGGTGTTAATGCCAACCACTTCTCCGTTGATATTGAGCAGCGGACCGCCGCTGTTGCCGGGGTTGATGGCCGCGTCGGTCTGCAGGAAGCGCTGAAACGACGAGTTCGGTCCGTCTTCCAGATTGCGTTGCTTCGCGCTGATGATACCTGCCGTGACGGTCGCCTGGAAGCCGAATGGCGAGCCGATGGCCACGGCCCAGTCGCCAACTTGAATCGCATCGGAGTTGCCGATCTTCGCGGGAATCAGGTTGCTCTTTTCGATCTTGATCACCGCGAGGTCCGTGACCGGGTCGGTACCGATCAACTTGGCCAGGTACTCGGAATCGTCGTTTGTGAACTTCACCTTCATTTTCGTGGCATGCTCGACGACGTGGTTGTTCGTGAGAATGTACCCGTTCCGATCGACGACAACACCAGAGCCGAGGCTGGCGCTCCGTTGGTCCGGCGTTTCGCCCTCGCCGCCGAACGGGCTACCGCCGTTGTTGCCAAAGAAGCGGCGCATCAGGTCCTGCATGCCGTCCTGCTCCCCCTGGTCGTCCGGAGCGCCGCGGCGGTTGCGCGGCATGGCCTTGGTCGTGGTCTTGGAAGGGATGTACTCGGTGGAAATGTTTACGACTGAGGGCTCCAACAGCTTCGCAAGCGTAGCGAAGGAATTCTGTAGCTGAACCGGCGACGGGATCGTGAGCGGGGTCGCGCCTGGCGCTCCGGCCTGCTCTTTCGCGGCCCTTACGCCGGTATTGACCAGCGTGCCGATCAGCACGCCGATTGAGAGCGTGAAGAGGAGCACTGTGAACGAAAGGTATTTCTGTCGTCGGACTCTATCGAAAAAATTCATTGGTCTTCTAACTCCTTAACTCAAAAGCACAAGCGAGATCGCCGGAATACCGGAGGAGGTGCGCTTCCCACTTATTGATGTTGCACCACCGCACCGCGTTTCAATTCTACAATTAAGATCCCCATCAGAATCAAGGCAGCGCCAACGGCTACACGCTTCGTGAGCATTTCACCCTCCACTAAATAGCTGGTGAGGGTGGCGAAAACCGGTTCCAGCGCATAAATTACGGCGGCGCGGGTGACGGTCGTATATTGTTGCGCCCATGCCTGGACGGAAAACGCGAGTGCGGTCGCGAAAATGCCCGTGGCAGCCACCGCGGCGAGCGCCGAGGGCGTAGGCCGAAAGATTGGCTTCTCCACCCACCAGAAGGTGGTGAGCGACAACAGCATGACAGTTAGCATTTGCATTGTGACAAGGGATTCGAAATTCGCCCGGTTCGCGAAGTACCCCACCGCGACCACTTGCCCGGCGAAGCAGACGGCGCAACCGAAGCTGAGCACATCTCCAACGTTTACATCGGCAACACGGCCAGGGATGGTGAGGAGGACCATCCCCGCCGAGGCGACCAGTACGCCAAGGAGTTCGAACCTCCCCGGTCCTTTGCGATAGACGAGCGAAGCCGCCAAAGGTACCATCGGCACCGAAAGACTCGTGAGAAAAGCGGATTTCGACGCACTGGTGAACTGTAGACCGGTCGTCTGAAAGGCGTATCCGGCGAATAGGAACATGCCGGTGATGGCTCCGGGAACCACCGCGGCGCGGGTGAGCCGCTTGCGGTACAGGAGAGTGAGGAGCGCCGCGGCGAGGGCGAAGCGCAATCCCAGAAAGATGAGCGGGGAGATGCTCGGGAGAGCCTTCTGAACCATCAGAAAAGTGCTCCCCCAAATGGCCGTTACAGCGATTAAGGAGAGGTCTGGATTGAAGCGAGGCTCGCGGCTGGATTTATAGCGCGGCTCATAGAGCATCTTGCACCAGAAGGCAGAGCGTCAGAAAAATGCGCTTCAGGCCCAGGTCGCGGCCTTCGGGGTTGAACCACTCGTGCTGGGTGTGGGCTCCGCCGCCCTGGCCCCCGGCTCCGATCGAGACGGCAGGGATGCCAAGCGAAAGCGGAACATTGGCGTCGGTCGAGGCGGATTCAAGGCGGGAGCGGATTCCCAGGTGAGCATCCACGGCGCGAAGAGCGGCAAGCAGCGGTGAGTTTTCAGGGAGCCGTCCCGCCGGGCGCGACCCGATCTCCTTCAGGCGTGAATTCACTTTTCCGCCCGTCGCTCGTTCGTTTTCTATTACTTGCGCGCGCTCCACCGCGGCGTGCAGCACGGCGACCAATTCCTCCATTTTCTCGTTGCTTTCGGAGCGGATATCAAACTTGGCGCGGGCTTGGGCCGGGATGGCATTGATGCCCGTCCCGCCTTCGATCACACCGACATTGATAGTAGCGCGGGGATTTTGGGGGAGCTTCGTATCCGAGAAAAGGGAGATGGCCCGCGCCAGGGCGTGAACCGGATTGCCGACGCCAAAATCGCTCCAACTGTGGCCTCCGGGACCGGTGAACGTGACTTCGTAACGGCGGCTGCCGAGGGCCTGGACCGTGATGTGATCGGTCGCGGCGCCGTCCAGCACGAGAAAAGTCTCGATCGGCGGAGCGGCGCTCTTGCACAGGGAGCGCATGCCGCTGAGGTTGCCCTCCCCTTCCTCACCGACATTCGCGACGAAGAGCAGACGCTCCCAGGCGCTGGGCAGACGCGATTGTGACTTCAGCGCCTTCGCGAGCGCCAACAGAGCGGCCAGTCCGGCTCCGTTGTCGGAGACGCCCGGTCCGAGAAGTTTGCCATCCGGCGCCACGGCGATGTCTTCTTTCGAGCGCGGCGCCAGCACGGTATCCAAATGGGCGGTAACGGCAATGAAAGGTCCTTCGCCGGGAGGCTTGAGGGCGGCAATCACATTCCCGGAACGGTCAAGCTGGGCCGCGCATCCGAGAGACCGGAACTGGGCGGCGAACCATTCCGCGCGCTGCTGTTCTAAAAAGGTGGGAGCGGGAATGCGGCAAAGCTGCTGATGAATTTCGTTGATCCACTGCTTTTCCCGGGTGAACCACTGAAGCGCGTCGCGCGCTTCCAGGGATTGCAAGACCTCGTGCAGCGAGATTGCCGGAACGAGGTTAGCCGCCATTTCTTCGAGTGTAACGTGTGCCGGTGGGAATTTGCGGGTGCCGCACTCGTGTCGTGTCTCCGAAATTCCTTGAGGTTTGGCCGGGACGGGAGGGACACGCGGCGGTAGCCGCGTTCTTCGGCGCTGATAGTCCCATATCCGGCCGCAGTTGATCCCAACCCCTACCTTCGCCTAGATAACCATATGCCCCGCAAGAGAATGAGCATCGGCGGGCGGCGATCCTTGCGCAGCAGTTCTCAAACTCTGCGCTACAAACTCAAGCACGGCTTCGATTTGCTCACTTCTTCAACGCTCACGTCTTCGAGGTGCTCGAACACTGTCGCAACTGGCATTCGGGTATCGCGAAACACCCATTCGCCGCTTCGTTTGCCGGGGAGTCCAGAGTTGCGCTTGGCATAATCTGCGCTCCTTCTCTCAGGGTACGCTGCCGAGCTCCGCGAACCGGATGACACCGGTTTCAGCAAAATCTCCCACGCCGTTTCACTAACTTACAGCGAACCGCCGCCTCATACGCAATTTCAGCCTGTACGGTGAAAGCAGGAGTAAGTCGATGCCCCAAACGCCCGCCGAACTGAACCCGAACGAGTGGAGCGATGACATTCGCGATGTGTACGCGCTCTACGCAAACGTACGCCGCATCCTCGTCGCGCTTACCGCCGCCGGTCCGCTGATGGAGATCCGCACGAGCACCTCGAAGAAGATCGACAAGAACGAACGCGTCTCACACTCCGAAGGCACGCGGGTTGCCGAACAGATGCGCATGTTCTTCAGCCTCCGCAAAATCCTGACCTCCGCCGGTGTACGTTTGGAACTTCCCCTGACCATGGCCGAGGGAAAGCCCGCGCCGGAACGAATAGTCGCACCATTCATTCCGGCGGCGGACGGTGACCTGATGCCCGGTGAGTCGTGGTCTGAGATTTCGTTGAACCCGTGCCGCAAAACTCCTCCCCGTCGGCGGCCGGACCCGGATATGATCCCGGTGCACGAGTTGTTGAAAGCATGCGTGCCTCGCGCCACAGCCGCGGGCAGCCGCTCTCAATAACCGCGGTCATCGCGGTCGAGATCACGCCGGCCATGCCGGAAATCGCGCTCCCGCGAACCCGGCCTGAAGGTTAGCGACAGGCGCGGGCACCCGGTCGGCTTTGCGGCATGCCAGCAAAGCCAGGGTGCGAAGCCGCTATTATAATAGTGCTGACATGCGACACGTGGCACATTACATTGCGGAATGATCCGTTCGATACGCCACAAGGGACTGAAACGGCTCTTTGAACAGGACGATTCGAGTGGCGTAAACCCGGAGCACATCGCCAAGCTGCGGGATATTCTGGCTACGCTCCATGCCGCGCCCACGGTCGCCCACATGGACCTGCCGGGGTTCCGGTTGCATCGGCTCAAAGGCCAGATGAAAGGTTTTTGGGCCGTAACCGTTCGTGCTAACTGGCGCGTGATATTCCGTTTTGCGGAGGGCCACGCCGAGGACGTTGATTATGTCGATTACCACTAGACAGGGAGAACGCCCCATGACCATGAAGAACCCACCGCATCCGGGAGGCGTCGTTTTGCGCCAGTGCATCGAGCCTTTAGGTTTGACGATTACGGACGCCGCCGAAGCTCTTGGCGTCACCCGCAACACGCTTTCGGAACTCGTTAATGAGAAGCGCGGCATTTCTCCTGAAATGGCCGTGAGGTTATCGAAGGTTTTCGGCGGTACGGAGGAAGGCTGGCTTGTGCAACAGGCGCAGTACGACCTCGCGCAAGTCCGCCGCGACCGCATAAAACTCAAACGGCTCGAGCTCGCCTAAACCGCCGAATGACGCCGGATGGATGCCACGGCACGGTAGCCGCTCTCAATAGCGGCGATCATCGCGGTCAAAATCGCGCCGGTCTTGCCGGAAATCGCGCTCCCGCGAATTCAGCCTGCGCCGGTCGCCCGCCATGTCTCGCGCCTGGGCGGCGGCCGCA
>JAOAPQ010000704.1 GCA_025462965.1 Bryobacterales bacterium | reverse complement strand
AACAGCGGCGCGCAGCCTGGCGTCGACGCAGGCAAGCAACATCGTCAGAGTCGCTCCGCCGGATTGACCGGTGGATGCCAGGCGTTCGGGGTCCACCGAGGGATGGGAGGCGAGATAGTCCAGACTGCGGACCGCATCCCAGAGTTGAAATTGTGAAGCAGTGCGTCCGAGCAGAAGGAGTTGCTTGCCTGGATGCGAATGTTCGTCGTCGGCGGAACCCACGCGGGTATTTGTTCCCGTAGCGTCGGGATAGAAGATGCGCTCGCCTTGCCCCATGGGGTCGAAGGCCAGCACCACATAGCCAAGGCGCGCCAGTCCCTGGCAGCACTTTTGGTAACTTGCGTATGCCTTTCCTTGCAGCGAGTGGCCCATTTGGAACAGGATGCCGGGATAGGGCGCCTTGCCCGTACTGGGAACATAGAGATTAGCCGTCACGAAAACCCGTGGTCGGCTCTCATACACTATTTTCTCCAGGCGGTACCCATCGCGGTCGAAGGTTCCGGTAATGCGTGGATTCAGAGGAGTGCGTTCCGGTTCGCCTCCGATCAACTTCCACAGAGTTGCAGTTGCCCAACGCTGTTGCTTGCGAATCGCTTCGGTGTTGGTCAACGTCGCCATCTGGCGATTTCGCCGTACGTAAGCGGCGCGGGCGAGCGCAGTGAGATGGTCCGGCAGACATCGCGAGTAGTCGCGGTAATAGAATCCGGGCAGGTCGGCGGCGGCCAGCCTCGTACCAACCGCGCCTAAGGCTGTTAGGGAGATCAGTTCGCGCCTGGTCATCAGCTCTCCGGCGCCTCCATTCTAGTTGGAGTTCGAATCAGAAACACGATGCTTGCAGTGGCGAGGAGCGGTGCCAGGGCGGCAATCACAAATGCGGGCAAGTAAGAGAACTGGTCGACGAGAGTCCCCACCAGCAGCGTGAAGCCGGTGCCTGCGAGCCCGGCGCCCAGGCCGCTCAGGCCCGTCACGGACGCCACAATGTTGGAGGGAAACAAATCGGACGGCAGTGTCAGACCCATCGTGGACCAGCTCGCATAACCTAACAGTGCGATACAGATGAAGGTCACAGACCAGAACGAACTCGAACTCAAAGCGGCGGGGATGCCGGCCAGCATCGGAATGCTGCTGGCTATGCAGACCGTCTTTCGCGCCCGAAGAACGGGCATGCCGCGCTTGATTAGCGCACTGGAAGCGAATCCGCCCACGAAATTGCCGAGATCGGCCGCAACGAAGGGAATCCATGCGAATGCCGCGATCTGCTTCAGGCTGAAACCACGCGTATCGCTCAGATACTGCGGTAGCCAGAATACGTAAAACCACCAAATGGGATCGGTGAGGGAACGCCCGGCAACCACCGCCCAGGTATCCGGCCTTTTCAGCATGGCCACCCAGGCTTGGCGGTTCAACTTGTTTACTGGCTTCGAGCGTTCTTTGCCAGTAGCCGGCTTATCGCGCGGGTACACCATCAGCCAGAGCACCAGCCAGAGGAATCCGAGAATTCCCGAAAATACAAATGCGGAACGCCAGCCGAACACGAGAGCAATCCAGGGAATGCTCAACGCGGCGACCGCGCCGCCCACACTGGACCCGCTATCGAAAATCGCGACCGCAACGCTGCGCTCGTGAGGAGGAAAGAACTCCGCTACCGCTTTGCTGGCGCCCGGCCAGTTCAACCCCTCGCCGATCCCCAACAGGAATCTGAGGGAGCTCAAAGCGGAAGCGGAGTGGACGAATCCGGTCGACATGCTGACCAGGGACCACCACACGACCGCGAGCGAAAGACCGATCCGTGTACCCACTAGGTCCAGAAAAACGCCGCCGAGAAACCACGTTCCCGCATACGCCACCTGAAAAGACCCGAAAATATGTGAGAGCTGAATATGCGTGAGATGGAACTCCCGTGAGATCACGGGCGCAAGGACAGAAAGCGTTTGCCGGTTGACGTAGTTGATCGCTGTTGATAGAAAGAGCGTCCACACGATCCACCAGCGCCGGCGATTCATCGCGAGCAAGCCCACGTTCAAACTTTCGTCAGGCGCGGCCGGGCTTGCGGACGGGATTTTCACGTTCAGACTCGCGGCGTCGCGGTCGCCAGAGGATCAACCGGAACCACGGCCGGTCCGGCATCCGGGAGGCGCGTGGTGGAATCGCGCAACACCACCCTGGTAGGAATGGTCAGTTGCTGTGGTTCGCGATTCGGTTCCCGAATCCTTCTCAGAACGAATTCCGCCAGGTGTTTTCCCAGCTCTTCCGGAAACTCTCTGACACTGGTAAGAGCCGGATGCATGAGCGACGCCTCACTGTCATTGAATCCGGCCACGCTGATGTCCTCCGGAATCTTTAGGCCGGACTGGCGCATGGCTTCATAAACTCCCCGCGCGATCTGATCCGAGCCCGCAAACACGGCTGAAACCGGCTCGCGGCGGGAAAGAATCGATCTCATGGCGAGATAGCCGAGTTGCTGGTCGTCGGAATGAATTTCGCTGTGACGCGGCTGCAAACCCGCCTGGCCCATCGCCTGGCCATAACCCTGCGCGCAGCGTGCGTACCAGGGAAGATCCGTATCGCCTATGAACCAGATATCGCGGTGGCCGTCGGAAATGAACTGTGAGGTGAGATCGAACGCACCCTGAATATCGTCTGAGTAGACGCAATCATTCCGGTCCGGGTCCCAGGGACCAATCACATTGTTTGCAAGCACCGAAAACGAGATGTCGCGTTCACGCAGGGCGCTGATCATGTTGGCCGAGTTCGTGCCGCCCAGGATCACTGCTCGGACCAACGATCGCTGGGTGAGGATTTGCGGGAGATGAAGCTCCTTCTGCGGGGTGTTCGGCGAGTACCGGAACGACATAAACAGCAGGTCCAGGTTCTGCGAAGAGCAGTAGCGTTCCGCTCCTAAAAGAACGCGGGCCTGGAAACTATGCAGAACATCCCGATTACTCAGAAGAAACGCGACGATGCTCGAGTTCTTCCTGTGCCTTTCCTCGATATCGATACCCAGTTCTTCGGCGGCCTTCAACACCCGTGCCCGGATCTTGGGATCGACGTTCGACTGGCCGCGGGCCACGCGCGAAACAGTAGCAGTGCTTACCAGAGCCCTCTGCGCCACATCCTTTAGAGACAGCTTGGTCCGCGCAGTCATTGTTATACCCGGCGGAGGAGCGAAGCGGAGCTCTCGTCCAGATAGATCGCGGCGCTTGGATGTTCGCGCACGATTGACCCCGGACACGAGGTTGCAACCGGCCCTTCCAGAGATTTTCGAACCGCCTCCGCCTTCCGGACTTCCGGGACACAACATACCCAGGCCTCCGCCCGAAGGAGTGCGCTGCACGTCATCGTCACGGCTTCCCGGGGTACCGAGTCCGCATCTTTGAAATGCCCCTCACCAGCCTGCTGCCGCCGGCACGCCTCGTCCAGGATCACGCGCTTGACTGTGGCTGGATCATTGAACTGCGCTACATGTGGATCGTTGAACGCAATGTGCCCGTTCTCTCCGATTCCGACAAAGGCCAGATCGATGGGAGCCTCATTAAGAAGGTGCGTGTACCGCTCCAGTTCAGCATCCAGATCGGGCGCGTCACCCTCCAGGTAATTCATGCGCCGGGGGTGAACTCTGTCTTCGAATCGGTTCTTGATCCAGTACCGGAAGCTGGAGGGATGGGTGGAGGGAATGTCTACGTATTCGTCCATGTGGAACGCCTCGACTACGTTCCAGTCCACCCCCTTCTGCAGGACGAGTGCGTCAATAAAGTTGACTTGGGAGTTCCCGGTAGCCACCACAATCCTGGCCTTCCCATGTTTAGCGATCGCGCTCGCGATCAAAAGGGCCGCCTGCTCCGCCGCTTCGGAAGCCAGGGCCTGAGGCGACGGGCAGATCGTAACCCGAGCCTTTCCATAATTCAACTGTTCCAACGTCACTGGGTGAGCCACATGGCGATTATACATGCCTTGCCCGACCTTCGAAAGAGAAATCTCGCATCGTGCTGGAT
>JAOAPQ010000693.1 GCA_025462965.1 Bryobacterales bacterium | reverse complement strand
TGAAAGAAACACACGCGGAACTGGCCGGGGAGATGAGCGGCCACATGTTCTTCGCCGACGGTTATTACGGTTTCGACGACGCTCTGTACGCAGCGTGCCGGCTGATCGATATCGTTGCCAAATCGGGCAAACCGCTTTCCGCGCAGCTTGCGGATATTCCGGAGCTTGTTTCCACCCCGGAGCTGCGGTTCGATTGCCCGGACGAGACCAAGTTCGCGGTGGTGGCGCGCGTCAGGGAGCATTTCCAAAAGCTATACGAGGTGCTGGAAGTGGATGGAGCACGCATCAACTTCGCGCAAGGTTGGGGACTGGTGCGCGCTTCGAACACGCAGCCGGTGCTCGTGATGCGGTTCGAAGCACAGAGCGGGGAACTGCTTGGGCGTTACCGGGCCGAGGTGGAAGCGGCAGTACGCAGCTTCACCTGACTCGGGCTCTGCCAGTCGAATAATGGTCCTGTTCTTGCAGGGAATCTGACGTCTTAGCGGGTGTTACTGTAAGCATCCGCGAATTCCAAGCCGAAGCAGAACGGCGGTCAGGCGCGGAATGACACTCTGCGGCAGCGGTGGTGGATCGAGCTTACGAGGTGGTGCAGGGTTTTTGCCGTTTCCCCTGCTTTGCGAGCCCAAGGGAGACGAGAAATCGTCAGAAACAGTCCGGAGGGTCGACACATGAGCACTCGTGGCGCGGTTCCGCCGCCGTTGTCGTAGCTCGGTCCCGGTCCTGGTATAAGGTTAACAACCGAGCTATAACTTACGCTCGACGTTTGGACGCGATAACCTTACCTTCTTCAGCGTTCACAGTAACTTGCAAAAAAATCTTGTCACTCTCTACCTGAGTGTGCTAATAATGGTCCTCGGAATACCAAGTTCCAAATCCAAGAACAAAGCTCATTGCTGGAGATCCTCAATCTATGAAAATTCGTCCGTTGTACGACCGCGTTGTGGTCAAACGTATCGAAGAAACGGCCGCCATGCAGGGTGGTCTGTACATTCCCGATTCCGCTAAAGAAAAGCCCCAGGAAGGCGAAGTCGTCGCTACGGGCAAAGGCAAGCGCCTGGAAGACGGCAAGCTGGTCCCGCTGGACGTGCAGGTGGGTGACCGGATCCTGTTTGGAAAGTATTCGGGCAGCGACATCAAACTCGATGGCGAAGAGTACATGATCATGCGTGAGGATGAAATCCTCGGCATCCTCGATAAGCAGCCCGTGTCGGCCAAGAAGGCCAGTTAGTTAGAGAAAAGGAGAATCGAATATGGCGAAACAGATTGTTTACGCGGACCAATCCCGGCAGGCGATCCTGCGCGGTGTGAATCAGTTGGCGGATGCGGTGAAGGTTACGCTCGGACCCAAGGGACGTAATGTCGTCCTCGAGAAGAAGTTTGGCGGCCCGAACATCACAAAAGACGGCGTGACTGTAGCGAAGGAAATCGAGTTGAAGGACCCGCTCGAGAACATGGGCGCGCAGATGGTGCGCGAAGTGGCATCGAAGACGTCCGATGTGGCCGGCGACGGCACCACGACCGCGACCATTCTGGCGCAGGCGATCTTCCGCGAAGGCGTGAAGGCCGTAACCAGCGGTGCGAACCCGATGGCGATGAAGCGCGGGATCGACAAGGCGGTTGAGGTTGCGGTGGGTGCGGTCCAGGGCATGTCGAAGCCGGTTTCGGGCGACATGATTGCGCAGGTTGGCACGATTTCGGCCAACAGCGACCACACCATCGGGAACATCATCGCGGAAGCAATGAAGAAGGTGGGTAAGGACGGCGTTATCACGGTCGAGGAATCCAAGACCATGGTCACCGAGCTCGTCACCGTCGAAGGCATGCAGTTCGACCGCGGCTACCTTTCTCCGTACTTCGTTACCGACCCGGAGCGGATGGAAGCTGTGCTCGAGGATCCGTACATTCTGATCCACGAGAAGAAGATCAGCAACATGAAGGATATTCTTCCGCTGCTGGAACAGGTTGCCCGCGCCGGCAAGCCGCTGCTCATCATTGCGGAAGAAGTGGAAGGCGAAGCGCTGGCGACTCTGGTGGTCAACAAGCTGCGCGGCACTCTGAACGCGTGCGCCGTGAAGGCTCCGGGCTTCGGCGACCGCCGCAAGGCCATGCTGGAAGATATCGCTATCCTGACGAACGGCAAGGCGATTTTTGAAGAGACCGGCATCAAGCTGGAAGGCGTGAAGCTGGACGATCTCGGTCGTGCGAAGCGCGTGACGGTCGACAAGGACAACACCACCATCGTCGACGGCGCGGGCTCTCCGAAGGCGATCGAGGGCCGCATCAAGCAGTTGCGCGCTCAGATCGAAGACACGACTTCCGATTACGATCGTGAAAAGCTGCAGGAACGTCTGGCGAAGCTGGCCGGCGGTGTTGCGGTGATCAAGGTCGGCGCTGCGACCGAGACCGAAATGAAGGAAAAGAAGGCCCGTGTCGAGGATGCGCTGCATGCAACTCGCGCGGCGGTCGAGGAAGGCATCGTTCCCGGCGGCGGCGTTGCGCTGCTGCGTGCTTCAAAAGCCCTTCAAGGCCAGAAGCTGGAAGGCGACGAGCAGTTCGGTCTGGACATTGTCCGCCGCGCTTGCGAAGAGCCCCTGCGGCAGATCGTCCTGAACAGCGGACACGAAGGCGCGATCGTAGTGGAGAAGGTGCGGTCGAACGACAACTCCAACTTCGGCTACAATGCCGCGACCGATCAGTATGAAGACCTGGTGGCGGCGGGCGTGATCGATCCCACCAAGGTGACGCGCACTGCATTGCAGAATGCGGCCTCGATCGCCAGCCTCATGCTGACGACCGAAGCGATGGTCTGCGACATTCCGGAGAAGAAGGCTGCTCCGGGGGGCGGACCCGGCGGACACGGTCCCGAGGGAATGGACTACTAAGGTCCAGTTCAGTCACTGCTGTAATGAAAAGCCGCGACCTCGCAAGGGTCGCGGCTTTTTTCGTCTACTGAACCAGTTCCACCTCGATCGTTACATTGGCCTGGACATCAAGCTGGCCCGGTTGAATAGGGGTCGACGTAGCGCTCACTGCCATGTTCGATGTGAGCGGCTGCACGATCGCGCCCGCTTCCTGGATCACCATGACCGCGCCGGTCTTCATGCCAAGGCTGGCGGCCATTGCGTCGGCCTTGGCCTTAGCCTTCAGGGTGGCGGCGCGTATAGCCTGGGACCGGGCGGCGGAATCGTCCTTCAGTCCGAACTGGAGGCTGTCGATCCGGGTGGCACCGGCCTGCGTTGCGGCATCGATCACCTTACCGGTGATGGTCAGGTCACTTAGCGTGGCCTGGATCGTGTTCGTGACCGTATAACCGTTGAGGACCGGCGAGCCGCCTGGGGGATAGGTGTAATTGGGATTCACCGAATAATTCACCGTCTTGACGGTGCCGCTAGAACCTAGCGCCTGTGTAACCCGGGCGATGATGTTGGCGGCCACGCTCGCGTTCTGATCGGCGGCGTCCTGAGCCGTCGCGGCCTGGGTGACAGCGGCGATGTTGATGCGGGCCTGGTCGGGGGTGACGGAGACGCTGCCATCGCCAACAGCGCGGACGCTCGAGCGGGGGCCGGAACCAATTGTCTGGGCGGGGGTGCTGACAGCTGCGATCAGAAAGAGCGCGTACGCGAACTTCATTGTTGTATTATCTTCCACATTTATCGGCGACAATAAACCATGCTGAAGCAGGCGGCCGCGATGCTCGCTCTGGCGCTGGGCAGTTGCGCTGGTGCTGCAGGCCAGTGCATTCTTTCCTTTAATCCGACCTCGAACGCCGTGGGGACGGCGGGAGGTAACTTCGTCTTCGCCGTCTCCGCAAGCACAAGCACCTGCCCTCGAACCGCGGTGAGCAACAACGCCGATTGGATCACCGTTTCCTTCGGCCAGACGAGCAACGGCACTGCCAGTACCGTCGGCTACACCGTCAAGCCGAATACCGTGGGGCAGTCAAGAACAGGATCCATTTCCGTCAACTCACAGCAATTTCAAATCATCCAGGCCCCGGCTTCGTGCGCCTTCGTTCTTACGCCCGACACGCAGAGCGTCGGCCGGACGGGCGGCAGCTACACGCTGAAGGTGGATACCTCGTGTGCCTGGACGACCAGCGTCAACGCGACGTGGATTAACGTCACGTCCGGGGCGGCTGGAACCGGCCCCGGAACCGTGTCGTATACGATTGCTCCGAATCCGGCTACCGCGCCGCGAACGGGCACGATACAGGTGGGAACGCAACAACTCCAGATCACCCAATTCGGGAGTACGTGTAGTTACTCGATTACACCTGCCACTGCCAATTTCCCGGCTCTCGGAGGAAGCGGACAGATTGCCATTAATTCCGATACCTCCTGCATATGGACGCTTACCAATTCAGCCTCCTGGATCACTACCGCCGTTACGACGGGCGTCGGCGCGACATCGATAGGCTATACGGTTGGGGCCAACACGTCGCTTACACCAAGGACTGCGATTCTGGCGATAGCAGGTCAGACGGCCACGGTGACTCAGGCTGCCGCGGGAATCCATTTTTCGGCTGCATCACTCGTGAACGGGGCGAGTTTCCGGGTGGGGCCGGTCGCGCCGGGCGAGATCGTCACCATCTTCGGTTCCGGTCTGGGACCCGTTCCGGGCGTCACTCCGCAGTTGACACCGGATGGCAATTCTCTCGCGACGTCCTTGGCGGGCACACAGGTCCTTTTTGATGGCCTGGCGGCGCCGATGATTTACGCCTCGGACACGCAGGTGAGCGCGATTGTGCCCTACTCCCTCGCCGGCGCCGTCTCGACGAAGCTCGCCATCGAGGTGCAGGGCGTGATTTCGCCCGCTGTCGCCGTAAATGTGAACCCTTCCTCTCCGGCGATTTTTACCGTACCCTCGGGCGGCACTGGGCAGGCGGCGGCGCTGAACCAGGATTACTCCGTTAACAGCGCGGGCAACCCGGCGACCGCTGGTTCGGTGCTGCAGATCTTCGCGACGGGAGAGGGTGTGACCCTCCCCGCAGGCTCGGATGGCAGACTGTCGGGATCGCCCGCACCCGTTCCAGTCCTGCAACCCGTCACCGCTCAGATTGGCGGCGTTCCGGCGCAGGTCCTCTATGCCGGCGGGGCGCCCGGGTTGGTTGCCGGAGTTCTGCAGGTGAACGTGCTGATTCCGGCAAACGCAGGGACCGGCAGCGCGCTGCCCGTGGTCCTGAACATCGGAGGATTCCCAACGCCGGCAGGCGTCGCCGTGGCGATTCAGTAACCAGCGCCTCGCTATAATTTCACTGTGCACCTGGAAAAAGCTCTCCTGCGCAAGGTGGGCGAGGCCATCAAGCGGTTTAACATGATTCGCGAGGGCGACCGGATCGCGGTCGGCGTCTCCGGGGGCAAGGACTCGACTGCGCTCATGCAGGCGCTGATGCTGCTGCACCGCCGCTCGCCGGTGCGGTTCTCGCTCTGTGCGTTCACCATTGAACAGGGCAAGTTCGTGCGGCCCATCGAGCCCGTCGGCCAGTTCCTGCGCGAACGCGGCATTGAGTGGGTTCATTACACGGACAGCGCGTCCATACGGCTCATCGACGAGAAGCCCGGACACGGATGCGACATTTGCAGCCGCTACCGCCGCCGCGCGGTTTACGAAGTGGCGCGCGGGTTGGGCGCGAACGTGATTGCCCTGGGGCACACGGCCGACGATTTCTGCGAGTCACTGCTTCGCAACGCCATGTATAACGGGCGCATCAGCGCGCTCCCGCCGGTGACGCGCTCGCGCCAAGGCGACGTGCGCATCATTCGCCCGCTGGTTTATGTGAGCGAGGAAATCACGCGTGCATACGCCGAAAGTCTCGGGATTGCGATCGTACCCTGCGTCTGCTCCTTCAAGACCGGAACTGTGCGCCGCTCGATCCGGGAGATCATGGACGAACCCGGCGTGAAAGCCAGCCTGCTTTCCGCAATCGGGAATATCGATACGTCGCGGTTGCTCGATACACGCTATTTCGACGCGGAGAAAGCTACCGATGAGCCCGTCCCCGAGCTCGTGCAGTTGTGAGGGTGCTCGACGTCGGGTGCGGGATTAAGAAATACCCTGGCTCGGTCGGAATCGACCGCAACACAGCCAGCAACGCGGATGTGATCGTGGATCTCGACCATTTCCCGTATCCGTTCGCCGATCGCTCCTTCGACGGGTTGCGGGCGATTCATGTAATCGAGCATGTGGCGGACGTGATTAAAACCATGGAGGAGTTCCATCGGTTGGTGCGTCCCGGGGGGCGAGTACGCATTGAAACGCCGCACTACACGGATTTCAGTTCGTTCTGCGATCCGACGCACCGCAGCCACCTGAACAGCTTCTCGTTCCGGTACTTCGGCGAAAACCATGGCGGCTTCGGCTATTACAGCCAGGCGCGCTTCCGGGAGATTTCCGTTCACGTGAAGCTACTAGCATTCTGGCGATGGCTGGGCTTCCAATTCATGGTGAACCACTTTCCGCGTTTCCGGAAGTTCTGGGAACACTATCTCTGCTTCGTGGTGCGAGGCAAGGTGATGGAGTTCGAGTTTGAACCTGTTTAGCGCTTTGGATCGCGTGCGGGACCGCATCCGCAGCCGGCGCTGGACAGGCGAGCGAGCCTCGGCGGTCCGCGGCGAGGATTTGGCGATGCGGTATCTGGAGAAGCGGAAGTACGTGATTGTCGGGCGCAATTACCGACCTCGCGCGGGCTACGGTGAGGTCGATCTGATCGGCTGGGAGGGCGGCCGGCTGGCATTCATCGAGGTGAAGACCCGGTCATCCGACGAGAGCGGCGCGCCCGAACGCGCGGTACATCGCAAGAAGCGAGAGTATCTGGAACGCACTGCCCGCGAGTATGCCCATCGCGCGAGCGTTGAATTCGAACTTGTGCGATTCGACGTCGTTACCATTCTGGAGTGCCACCCGCCGAAGATCGAATTATTTCAGAACGCGTTTTCAGCCGCCGATCAACGCGGATGAACGCCGATATTTGAAGCGCCGTAGCTATTGATTCGGCATCGCGAAGTAACCCTTGCGCGCCTGCACCTTTAGGTTCTT
>JAOAPQ010000672.1 GCA_025462965.1 Bryobacterales bacterium | reverse complement strand
CCACCATTCTGGAGATCGTGAAGGCTTCGACACGTTCGCGAGACGCCGCGCCCATAGCCCGACGGAGCTCAGGGTCACGGACGAGCTGCCCCAAAGCGTTTGCAAACGCTTTCACATTATTTACCGGCACGACGAAACCGTTAACTCCTTCACGAACCGACAGGCTGGTGCCCCCGACGCGCGTGGACACAATCGGCAAGCCCGCCGCCATGGATTCCAGTAAGACGTACGGCAGACCTTCGTACAGGCTGGGAAGCGCGAACACGTCGAAGCTATTAAGAATGCTTGGATCGCACTCTCCCAGCCAGCGGACGGATGACTCGATTCCAAGCCGGGTCGCCTGCGCCCGAAGAGCTGGTTCCATCGGTCCTGTACCGGCAATGGCCAAAACGGCCGGTTGCGGCGAATCCACTAGTACCCGCGCGAATGATTCAAGCAGCATGGGGAGGTTCTTCTGGCGCGCGAGGCGCCCCATAAACCCAACGCATAAGGGACGACCCGGATTGGGATTCGGGTCTCGCCTTGCTTCGATGACATCAATCCCGTTCGGAACGAGCGAAAGCTTCTCGTACCAGATGCCGAGACGGTGCAGGTGATCGAACTCCTCAGGGGAAACGGTAACAATCCGGTCGGTCCAGCGGGCAAGGAGCTTCTCGTATGCGGCTAGAACCAAGCGCGAGAAAGGCTTGAGACCGGGATCCATAGTCAAAGGGGCGTGCGGCGTGTAGATTAGTTTGCCCGGCAGACCAGCCAGAGCGGTTCGCGCCAGCAGCCCGGCTTTGGTGCTATGGGCGTGTATGGCGTCGAACGGGCCATGACGCCGTACGTAACTGCGCAGGCGCAAGCCCGATAGGATATCGCCCACGTGAGGTCGGTGATGGATGGGAATCGCATGTGCGCGAAGCCGCTCGGCGCCGTTTAAAAACGCTTTATCGGCACGAGTGGGCGAGTACAACAGATGCACCTCGTGTGACGCTGCCGTGAAGCCTCGAGCGAGGTCGATCACATGCCGGCCAACACCAGCGCCACAAGCTTCAGCCAACAAGAGGATTTTCAAGACGTGGCTTTCCAATGCAAAGGCCAACCCGCTTTACGGCGAGCACGGCTCTGTGGGGGGTCAACATGGCAACGCAGGTACGCGCGACGCCGTAATAGCTCATCCAGTCGTCACGCTGAAAGTACTTGAGCTGCAAATTCAAGCGCTCACGCTGCTGCCGCCCGCGGCGCGAAACCGAGATTCCCGCGAGGTTGTATTCACATCGCGTGAGAACTTCCGGCAAGATCGTTGCTTCTGAGATGCGAATCATACGCCGGAAGAGGTCGTAATCCTCGCTCGCAAGGCACTCCGCGTAATAGCCGCCTGCTTTTCGCACGACTTCCGTGCGCATGGCGACCCCCGAATGAATTACGCAGTTTTCCACCTGCATGCGCTTCGCGATGCGCCGGTGCGATTCGGGCGCTTGGAAAACAAAGAGCGTTGCCCCGTTCATATCCACGAAACCGATAAGCGAGCCCACCAGCCCGCAGTCCGGCTCACGATCGAGATGTTGCACTTGTTTTACGAAGCGGTCAGGGTGAACGGTGTCTCCGGCATCCACGCGCCCGATGAAGCGGTATTGGCCGTCATAAACGCGTTGCAGACCGTGATTCAAGGCCCGTGTAATGCCCCCGTTATTGTCCAGCCGGATCAGGATGACGCGGTGGGGACCCGCAATACCCGCCTCGATCATAACCGGCGGGTCGCTTCCATCGTCCACCACGAGTACATCGAAGCTTGAGGCCGCCACCGCGAGACTGCGAAGCGTACGCACCAGACCGGCCTGACCGTTGAAAACCGGGATGAGGACGCAAAGCGGCGGATTCATATAACTCCGTCTACTTCTCTAACTGCGAATACTTCCCGTACTTGCCGCCGTATGTGCCGTAGTAGTAGTAGTTGTCGGTGACGTCTCGATTCACCTGATTCATAACCACCCCGACGATATTGATACGGAGACGCTTCATAGTCGCGATCAGGGAAGCGACCGCTTTTTGTTGTGTCTGGCCGGCGCGAGTGACAATGATTACTCCATCCACGGCGGTTGCGACCTGAAGCGGTTCGGCAAAGCCGATGGCCGGCGGTCCATCCAGGATCACGAGATCGTATTCGCCCGTGCATTCTTCGATCACCTTCCCGATTCCGCGGCCGATCAGTTCCGGTGCGCAGCGGGTCGCGTGCCCGGCCGGGAGTATATCCAGGAATGGGAAGGCTTCAAGTTTGACCACGCAACCCTTCCACTCCTCGTCGCGCTCGAGAACATCCGCCAACCCTTTCGACGCGGTAACGCCAAACCGTTTGTGAAGGTTCGGCCGGCGAAGGTCCCCGTCGATCAGCAGCGTTCGTTTGCCCTGTTCGGCGTGAGCGATCGCGAGATGAGACGCGCTGGTGGATTTCCCCTCGCTGGCTGAGGAGCTGGTTATCAGGATGGAACGCAGGCTGCGGTCGAAGTCGGCTAGAAGAATCGAATTCCTCAGCGTGCGCACCGCTTCGCGGAACTCGTCCGCTTCGGGCGCCGCGAGGGAGAGAGAAAGCGACGATGTCTTTCCGCCGCCTCCCGCGATCCGGCTCTTCCAGTTCCGTACGCTCGGCAGACTGCCGAGCAGAACGGAGTTCATCCCGAGCGTGATCTGTTCGGGATCCCGCACGGTATCGTCGAGCACGTCGAAAAGGATGCAGCACGTTGTGGCCAACAGAAGAGAACAGAAGAATGCAGCTGCCATATTCAAAGGGATGTTGGGCGAAACCGGGAGGAACGCCGGCCGTGCCAGATCGGCTATGCGGATCGAGCTGTTCTGAAAGCTCGTATTGATGGTCGCTTCCTTGATCTTGCGTACCAGTTCCTCATAGAGCTTCTTATCCGCCTCGGCCTCGCGCTTGGCGGATTGATACTCGAACGATCGTGCGTTCAGACGGTCAAACTCGCCCTTGACCTGCGTGACCGCCCGGCGCATCATGTTCTCCCGGTTCAGGGCTTCGGAGTATTCCACCTCCGCGCGTTGCGCGATCTTGTCTTTGGTTCGTTGTATATTCTGCTCGATTTCGGCAATTTGAGCCGCTGCGCGCCGGTTCTCAGGATGGTTTGCTCCGAAACGGGCTTCGATCTCCGCGTACTTTTCCTGCGCGTCGCTCAAGCGCTCCGACAACCGCCGCAGCGATTCACCTTGCAGAGAAACCTGCGCGGCCTCAATGGAGCCGTTCTTCACGGATTCATAGGCCGCTTCCTTCTTAACCCGGTCGCCTTGGGAGTTGGTGTAATCGGTGTTTAACTGAAGCAGGCGAGCCGACAGTATGTTCGTCTTCTCGGTCGGATCGATCACGTTGAGCTGGCGTTCGAACTCCGCCATGGCGCCGCTGGAACGCTCCATCTTCGCCCGGAGTTCTTCCAGTTGCTTCTCCATGTATGTAGAGAGGCTCGCAGAAGAGTTGTAGCGGATTTCGTAGATATGACGCAGGTATGAGTCCGCCACGGCGTTCGACACGTCCGCCGAAAGTTGCGGATCGGGCGAGCGGTAATTAATCATCAGCAGATAAGTGTTGGGCGGGCGCGTTACTTTCAACTGTTTGAGGAGAATCGGAGCATTGCTCGCCGCCCTCCGAGATCGCTCGGACGCGACGCCGAACTGCCGCTCGAGATGTAGGAGTTCGTACTTCTCCGCGACCGGACGAAGCACCGCATCCGAAAGGACGAGCTTCATCTGCGTGGCCAGAAACTGATCGGCGTCATTGAGTGCCGACCTGCTCGTCGAGTCCTGGCCTATAACTGCCGACGGACTCTGGCGGTCGATATCGATCGCCGTCGCCGACTCGTACATGGGCGTGATCCGCCGCGACACGACGAACGTGGTCAGCAGCGAAGCCATCACGAATGCGAGGATGGGCCACCGGTTCCGGCGAATGATGAACAAATAGCGGGAAAGTGGAACTGACCCCTGCTCCACTTTCGATTCGCGCGTCTGACTTGCGGCCGAGTAAATCTCGGACAGGATGGCGAGATTCGCCTGAACGTTATTTTCCGCCGGAATGAGCTGTTTCATGGTTTATTTCCAGATCAGGAGACCGGAGGCGGTAGAGGTGCCGAAGCCGAGAGCCTTTTCAAGCGCTCCCACCGTATGGCGCCGGGTGACGTTGTCTGGGATGTACAGGATGTCATTTGGAAGAAGAGTAATGTCGGGAGATTTGCGAGCCATAATCCGGCCGAGTTCGACGGGGATGTTGTGTTTGCCTCCATCATCCTGCCGGTATATGTATGCGGTGCCGAAAGCAAACGGCGCAAGGCCTTCCGCGTAAGCAAGAGCTTTCAGGATGGTGCAATCGCTTTTGCCTCCAGCGGAATACGCGCCAGGCTTCTTCACGTTTCCGACGACGAAGATCTTGCCCGCTTCGGGCACCCGCACTTCCTCGCCGCCGGCCAGGGCCACGTTCAGACTCGCGTCCGCTTCGTCGATCAGTCCCTTGACCTGGATGCGCCGCACCAGCGGAGCCGTTCCCTCGGCGGTCTTGGCTCCTGTGAGCAGGATCTCCGCCCCGGCGTCAGGGCTAAGTCCTCCCGCGCGAGCGATGGCATCCAGAATGGTCACGTTCCCAACTGCCTGAAATTTCAGAGGATTCTTAACGGCTCCCGCTACGCTGATGGGACGGCTGGCATATTCGGCCACTGTTACGGTAACGACAGGGCGGATCATGATCTGCTCGCGATCGAGCGCAGCCGCAATCTTCTCTTCGAGTTCGCCTGGAAGCAGTCCTGCGGCGTCTATTCTCGCCTTCAACATCGGAAGATGAATCTGTCCGTTGGCAGCGATACGGTAAGTGCGCGTCAGTTCCGGACAGTCGTAAACGGAGATCGATATCAGATCGTTGGCCCCGATTTTCTGAACCTGAAGGTTGGCGCTCGGCAGCGGCTCAGTCGGCTGCGCTGGCCGCTCCTGCGCGGAAATAACTGTTGCGGTGACGGCGGCAATCAACAGAACTAACAATCTCGCTGGCAATTTCGGGTGCTCCGTTTCTGGCTGGGTCTGGGCTAAAACACAAAGGTGCCGGCGCATGCGAATAACTCTCTTTTCGCAAGATAGAAATTCCCGGATAGCGGCACTACGTCTCCGAATGGCTGTTCGCCGGCTCGCGTTGGCACTCGCGGCTACTTTGATATCGGTGTCTCTCGCCGGAACTTTAGCGTTAGGGCTCGCGGACTATTGCAAGAACTCGGAATCCGCCGCGTTGGTGCGTGCGGGATTGCGCCTCACGCCGGGAGATGCAGCCGGCTGGGTACGTCTGTCAGGAAAAACGAACGGGCGCGAAGCCCGGGAGGCGCTTGAAACGGCGCGCCGGCTGAATCCCCGTGACTCAAAGTTGTGGATTCAGCTTGCCTTGCGGGCGGAAGCGGAAGGCAATTTGAGTGAAGCGCGTCGTGACCTGGATCGCGCCGCGGACGTGGATCGCGGCTACTTGCCCGACTGGACGTTGGCGAATTTCTGCCTGCGCCACGGCGACGAGCGTTACACTCTCTTCTTGCGCCAAGCGCTGATAATCGCCTTGGCAGGCTCGCAGGACCCTGTGCCCGTCTTCGACCTGGCATGGCAAGGCAGCGGCGACGGGGCCTTCATCCTGAACAACGTAGTCGGTGACGACCCAGCGGCGCTGAGATTGTACGTGACTTACTTAGTAGAAACCGAACGCTCGAATGCGGTGAGTCCCGCCGCCCTTCACCTGGCCGGAAAGGACGTAAAAAATCGGGAGACTCTGCTTCGCGCCTGCGAATATCTCTTAGCCTGCGGTCGTGAGCCGGAAGCGCTGGTTCTCTGGAACAGGACCGGACCACCGGCGCTCGACCCGGAGCACGGAGACGTGGTGACGAACGGCGAACTTCGCACGCCGGTGTCGCTCGGCTTCGATTGGAAATTCAATAGCACGCCGGAGAACACCATTACCTTCGAAGGGGCGGACGCCGGCGCGCGGATCGATCTGACCGGCAGGCAGCCGGAGAATGTCGATCTCCTAAGCGAACTGGTCCCAGTCAGCGCCGGAGGAACCTACACCCTGGGCTGGGAAGCAAAAGCCGCCTCGCCCCGGTCGCGTTCGGGTTTGATCTGGTTACTGTTCGCAACCAACTCTATCACCTCGTTCACGCACGTGAACATAGTTCTGACCGAAGACTGGACAAGCGGCCACTCACCCGTTATCGTACCGGAAGGCGTGCGCGTCGCCCGGCTGGTACTGAGGCTCGAACGGCCGCCCGGAGAGGGCCGATTCTCAGGCGCCGTATGGATCAGGAGGCCCGCCCTGCGCCATGCGGAATGACGGCAAGGCTGTTTTTGCAGTAGTGGTGTTCGCGGTTGGTGCGGCGTGGGCGCCCGCGCTCTGGGCGATTACGGTTCCTGGGGCATTCTTCCTCGCGCTCGCGCTGCTCTGGATCACGCGCGGCGGTCGCGTAAGCCTCTCCTGCCCTATCGCCGTATCTCTCCTGATGGCCACGATCGGGTTGGTCCAGCTTCTAGGCGGAACGACGGAATACCGGTTCCAAACTAATGCTGCCATCATCGGCTGGCTCACTTGCGCCGCCGTCGCCTGGATCGCGCGGCAATGCGATGCGCGAAGAATGATCGCGCCGCTGGCCTACCTGGCGGGAACCGTCGCAGTGCTTGCGATCCTGGTTCATTTCACCTCCACTTTCCACGTCTTCTGGATCTTCCCTGTACGGTACCCGCAGGTGTTTGGACCCTACGTCTATCGAAACCACTACGCGGCGTTCGCGGAACTAACGCTGCCGCCCGCCATCTACCTTGCGTGCGCGCGCCGGCAACAGCGCCCGTTATTTGTCCTGATTACGGCGGTCATCCTCGCCGGTGTTGTGGTAGCGCAATCGAGGGCGGGAACCCTGCTAGCCCTCGCCGAGATCATCGCCGTTCTGGCCATCGCGGGCGCGCGCAGATTGCTCTCGCTGAAAGTGGCCGCTGCGGTGGCGATCTCGCTCTTCGCGGCAGCATTCATTGTTGGTTTCTCGGGCTTGACCGAACGCTTTCAGGAGGAGAACCCGTATCACGTTCGCGCTGAGATCGTGCAGTCTTCACTGGACATGTGGCGCGCCCGTCCAGTGTCGGGTTGGGGGCTCGGCACGTGGAGAACGGTTTATCCCTCCTACGCGCGCATCGATCCCGGAGTAATCGTGAATGAGGCGCACAACGACTGGTTGCAGTGGGGGTGCGACGGCGGGCTCCTCGCCGTGCTGGCGATGCTGGCGCTGGCCGGTTGGTGCACGTTGCGGGGTTTTCAGTCGGTCTGGGGATTTGGCGTGGGGGTGGTATTCGTCCACGCACTGGTCGACTACCCGTTTCAGGAACCATCCATCATGTTCATTGCGATGCTTCTTGCGGGCCTGATGACCGATCTTCCGCCGGCGCAATCTTGGTATTCCATTTGCAACAGCCATGCCGCCGGTTCGGACCGGCATTGATAAAGTGACGACCCGGTACCTTCTCTGCTTCCTCGTGACCGCCTCTGTAGCCTCATGCCAGCGACCCCCAGTGGTCCTCGTGGATGGCTATCACCTCTTCTGTCAAGACGGCAATCTGTCGTCGACCTTCGATTTCGGTGAATTGCAACAGAGACTGGAAGGCGAAGGTGTGCAGGTCGCGTATCTCGGTACTTGCTCCTTCAACGGTAAGCCCCCGCTGGAAGATATCGGCAATGCACTCGGCGATACCATACGCAAACTGAACGTTCCGCAAGTCGACGTGGTAACTCATAGCACTGGCGGTCTCATCTTGCGGTCTTATCTCTCAGGCAAACAGTCCGCCTCGGGCGTCTTCAACCCGCCGTTGGATACGAAGGTGAGGAAGTGGGTAGCCATTGCGCCGCCCAATTTCGGCGCGCTCCTCCCAGGAGTAGTGTCCGGCTTCCTTCCCGATGTGCAGGCTCGCGAACTGGTACCCGGAAGCCAATTCCTTTTCGATCTCGCCACCTGGAACCAGAACCACGATGACCTCCGCGGCGTTGATGCCGTCGCGATCATCGGGAACGCCGGAGGGTTTGGCCCGTTTGACGGCGGAAGCGATGGGACCGTCTCCGTGACTTCAGCTTCCCTCTTGTTTGCCGAGCCGGACGAGCGCACGCGCATCCTCCCTTATTGCCACGGAGCGAGTACTTTGAGTTCCATTCTTGGGCTCGGCTGCGACGCTCCGCCTCTTGCTAAGCTTCAGTCGGATAACCCTCTGTCCTGGCAGATCATCGATTCTTTTCTTTCCGACACGGAAGTGTGGAGGACCGCGGGGCACCCGCCCAGTAAGGACAAATACCTATCGACTTACGGCGGCACCCTGACGCAGCAGCGGGATAACATAGACACACCCGCCGGCCCTATTCAGGATCAGAACTTTGTTTCAAACGCACCGCGCGCGGGAGCTTATACCGTAGTCATCACGAAGCCCGGTCCCCGGATTGATCTGGTCATCCCCTCTGCTGCTCGTTTGTCATCTCTCAGCCTCGCCCCGCGGATGCTGGTCTCAATCTACGGAAGGAATCTTGCTGGCTCGACGCTCACCATGAACGGCCAGACACTGCCGCAGAACTTTTCCAGTGACACCCAGATCAATACACTTCTCCCGGACAATTTTAGCGGCCTCGCTAAGCTGACGATTACCGGTGCTCTCGGACAGCAAACAGTAAACGCGATGATCGAGGATGCCGTGCCTGCTATTTTCACCATTGACGGATCGGGCGCCGGAAACGCCGCGGCCATCCGCGTGGGCAATTACGTATCGTTGTATTTGACCGGCTTGGGTATGGGGACACGTCCTCCGGCTGTCTTATTGAACGGCGTGCCCGCGACGGTAACTTACGCCGGCGTCGCCCCTGGGTTCTCCGGACTCGATCAGATAAATTTCCGTCTGCCTGACGGCGTCTCCGCCGGCACGGTTGCCGTAGTAGCGGGACGTCGGACGAGCAACGTGGTGACGTTACCTTCCCCTTAGACGCGCGGAAATAATCCCAGCATTAAGGCCTATCGTGCTCAAGCCGCCGAAATATCGCGCGTGCTCGATCTTCATGCAGCGGTCCATCACAACAGCGAGACCCGCCTCGCGCGCCCTCTCGGCCGCGGCCTCGTTAATCACGCCGAGCTGCATCCAAATGACCTTGGCATTTACAGCGATTGCCTCCTCAACAATCCCCGGAACGGCCGACGGATCGCGGAAGATATCCACAATCTCAACCGGGCCGGGGATGTCCTTCAGCGACGCGTAGCACTTGCGGCCTAGAATCTCCTTTTCGCGCGGGTTTACCGGGATCACGTCGAAGCCCTTGCTGAGCAGGTAAATCGCGACGAAGTGACTGGGACGGTAAGGGTTGGCCGAAAGCCCCACCACAGCAACCCGCTTGTATTCCACCAGGATGCGGATTCGTTCGGCCGCCGTCGTAGCGAAGCGGCCGTAGTTAACCGGGGACTGGTTGCCGACTCCGTCCGCCATCAGGCTTGCGACGCCTCGAGCGCCTGGTCGAGATCCCATAGGATGTCATCCAGATCTTCCAGGCCCACGGAAAGCCGGATCAGATCGTCCGAAACGCCGCTGGCCATAAGCTCTTGCTCCTTAAGCTGCTGGTGCGTAGTCGACGCCGGGTGAATCACCAGGCTCTTGGCGTCCCCGACGTTCGCCAGGTGCGAAAACAGGTGGAGTGATTCGATGAAGCGCTTGCCCGCGGCCATGCCGCCTTTAATGCCGAAAGTGAGGACCGCGCCCGATCCCAGCGGCAGGTACTTTTGCGCGAGCTTATGGTATTGGCTCGAGGCGAGCCCCGGGTACTTCACCCAGCTCACCGATGGATGCTTCTCCAGATGTTCCGCTACCGCCTGGGCGTTCCGGCAGTGCTGTTCCATGCGGAACTTCAGCGTCTCCACACCCTGTAGCAGCAGGAAGGAATTGAACGGGCTGATGGCGGGGCCGAAATCGCGCAGCCCTTCCACCCGGGCCTTGATGATGAACGCGAAATCGCCGAAAGTTTCGTAGAAACGCATGCCATGGTATCCCGGACTCGGGTCGACGAGCTGCGGGAACTTGCCCTGATCCCAGCGGAATTTCCCGCTATCGACGATCACCCCGCCGATCGACGTACCATGCCCGCCCAGGAACTTTGTCGCCGAATGAACCACGATATCCGCGCCGTGTTCGATGGGCCGGCAGAGGTACGGCGACGCGAAAGTATTGTCCACCATCAGCGGGATGTTCGCTTCGTGGGCAATGGCGGCGATCGCTTCCAGATCCACGACGTTCATGCGCGGATTCGCGATTGTCTCGCAGTAAAGCACCTTCGTTCGCGGCGTAATGGCTCGGCGGAAGTTTTCCGGATCGTCCGGCTCGACGAACGTAGTGTTGATGCCCAGGCGGCGCAGGCTCACGTCCATCTGCGTGTAGGTGCCGCCGTAGAGCGTGCTGGCCGCGACGATCTCGTCACCATGGCCTAGCAGGTTCACAATCGCGATGAACTGCGCGGCTTGCCCGCTGGCCACCGCGAGTGCGCCCACGCCGCGCTCCAGCGCCGCGACTCGCTCCTCAAACACCGCCGTGGTGGGGTTCATGATGCGCGTGTAAATGTTCCCGAAGCGCTGGAGGTTGAAGAGGTGTGCCGCGTGTTCGGTGTCCTCGAAGACGTACGACGTGGTCTGGTAAATCGGTACTGCACGCGCACCGGTTTCGGCATCCGGCCGCTGACCGGCGTGCAGCGCGCGTGTGGCAAATCCGTAAACGCGTTCGGGTTGTTGTGAAGACATAACTTATCTATTTTCCTTCCGGGCGGCCGTGCATTCGCAGGCTAAAACGATGGCAGCCCGGGTGCGCGTCACGTGCCTATGTTAGCTGTCCTGCTAGCCGAAGAAGCGGATTACGGGAATGAACCCGATCGCATTGCCCGTCAAGACAATTCCGATGATCAGGATAATCGCCGCCGAGATGACCGGCATCACCCGGAAAAACGGACTTGGCCTGCCGCTCTTGCGATCGGGGAACAGACTCTTGGCGTAGAGCACAAGCAGACCCGTCGCCATCAGCACGAGCGCCAGGCCCAGGCTGAAACTGACGAGCAATAGCATTCCGAAGCCGGTGCGCCCGATCGCGATCGCGCTGAGCAGGAGCACCAGCGCTGAGGGGCACGGAACCAGCCCGCCGCTTGCGCCAAGCACCATCAGGCTCTTCAGCGAGATCTCGCCTTCGGGAACGTGACTGTGAGTGTGTCCGTCGTGAGTGTGGGTCAGGCCGTCATGCGCGTGTTCGTGGTGATGATGCTCGTGGTGATCGTGTGAATGGGAATGCCCGTGATCATGGGGCGCATGCACATGCGTGTGCCCGGAAGGGCCGTGCACGTGGGCCTCGGCATGGGAATGCGAATGAGCATGAGCGTGTTCGTGATCATGCGAATGCGAGTGCCCATGGTCGTGGTCATGATGGTGGTGATCGTGGCTGTGACTATGGCCGTGCGAATGGTCCGCCGCGCCTCTCAGCGCCTTCAATCGCCGGTACAGCAATATCCCGCCGATCCAGACGATGGTAAGGCCGGAAACGATCCCCAGGATCTTCGAAAGCACGTCGGCCATAATGTAGCGGGATAGGAACAGCGTGACCAGACCCAGAATGAACACGCTGATCGTATGGGTAAAGGTCACCATCCCGCCCAGCAAAACCGCGTGCTTGGGAGTGCCTCTCGACCCCACCAGATACGCCGCGACCATGGTTTTCCCGTGGCCCGGCTCGAGCGCGTGCAGCGCGCCGAACCAGAAGGCCACGGCCATGCAGATCAATCCCAATCCCCACCCGATTTCACGACCTTGCAGAGTGCGCGAAAGGAAATCCCCGCGCTTCACCGTCCCCTTTGCGTTCGGTTCGGCCACCGTCGGAGCGGTCTCAATCCGCGGCCCTTCGGCGGGGACAGCTGCCGGAACGGGCGCCTGCGGTGCTTCATTTCGCGGCTCCGGCGCCGTTTGCGAGACAACAGGGTTCGCGCCTCGGCCGCCTGACCAGGTAACCGACGCCTTCAGATCCTGCGGCGGCGCCACGCTCGCGTCCTGCGGGTACGCGGTCAGCGCCTGGCTCCGCTCCTGGCCTCCCTGCGTCGCCCTTTCGATTGTCGCCCCGGGCTTCGCGACGACTACGATTTCCTTCCAACCCGCCGTTCGGTCGGGGTACGTCCTGTCCTCGTAATCGAGCTTGCCGCCGGCGCCCGCTATCTTCAGATGGGACCGGATCTGAGCGACCGGCAAGCCACCCGCGCCGGCCGCAATAGTAATTTCCGCGCCTTCGAAAACTGGCACAACGCGCCGGCCGTCCACGGACATCCGAAGCTGCCGGGACCACTCGCGCGCCTCTTCAACAGCGTTCGGCCTCAGTTGCTCGACGGGCACGCCGGCCTGAACACCCCACTTTTGCATCAGCTCAAAGGTCGGAATCTCCGCAAGGTCCAGTATGAAAAGGACGTTCGCGCCGTCCGGCGCAACCTGAATCCGCGCATAATGGTTTACGCTGAAGTTACCCATTGGATGCGCGTGTAAGATCGCCGTCAGGCCCAAAAGGCCAAGCAGCGTCCACATTTGTCTCATCACATAGTCTCTACGAAATTGTACGATGATTGGAGTTCCCGACTTGTCGCAAACCAATATAGCCAGTTTGATCGATCACACTGTTCTGAAGCCCGAGGCCGTCCGCGAAGACATCCTGCGCGTGTGTCGCGAGGCCCTGGAGTATCAGTTCGCCAGTGTGTGCGTAAACCCGTGGTGGGCCCCCGACGTGGCGCGAGAGCTTGCCGGTTCTCAGGTGAAGGTCTGCACGGTGGTGGCGTTTCCCTTCGGCGCGACCTCTACGGAGAGCAAGGCCGCCGAGACGGCCGCCGCCATTCGCATGGGAGCCCAGGAAATCGACATGGTGATGAATGTCGGCGCG
>JAOAPQ010000665.1 GCA_025462965.1 Bryobacterales bacterium | reverse complement strand
TCCGCCCTCGAACTTTTTGAGCGCGTGGTCGGCGGCGGGTTCTTTTGTTATCCCGCCATGTTGAATGATCCGTGGCTCGAGCCGGTTCGGGCGATGCCGCAGTTCGCCAGGCTACTGAGAAGAGCAGTAGAGCAGCATCGGGTGGCGGAAAGAGAGTTCGGCAGGCTCGAAGGGAATCGGATATTGGGGATTGCGACCCGGGCAGCCAGGGAGTGATCGGAAACGGGTAGCTCCTAAGGCTCAGGCCTGGTCGATGCGTTTTCTGTTGAGCCAGCGGCGGCCGTACATGTCGAGCCATTCGCCGTCGGGTTCGCCTGCTCGAGGATCTGACCCGATGCGCAGGATGTTACCGTCGAGGTCCTCAACCTGCATTTCGAGCGCCCACGAGTAGTTGGTGGGGGCGTGGCGGATCTTTGCTCCTGAGGTCTGATATTCCTCATAAACAGCGTTAACGTCAGTGCCATCGATCCAGACCCACGCGCCGGCGTTTCCCTGATCACCCTGACAGAGGAATAGGCCGCAGCGGCCGCGGGAGATGGAGACGAAGTCCTCCGTCTCGAAGTTGACTTTGAACCCGAGGGCCTGGACGTAGTAGTCGCGGCTGGCGGCGGCGTCGCGCACGCGGAGTACGGGAGTGACTCCGCCGAAGGGTAGCAGTGCAGCTAGTGTGGAGTCGGGCATAGGGTGGCCGAAGCGGTCCTTTGTTCGTTCTGTTTTGCGGCTCGAGAATCCAGCATAACCCCTCTAAGCGCCAGCAATTCAGGATAATACTCTTGACATGAAGTACTTTGCATAATAAAGTACATTCTATGAGTGCAGACGATCAGCCGTGGTTGCGGCCTCCAAGACGCCGTTGGTGCCCGCCTGATATGACACGGCCGCCGCTCCTCGATCCCGCGGTCCTCACAGGACCGGTACAGACGCGCTATGCGCTCCTGATTAACCCCTTCTACCCAAAGGATCCGAATGCGAGCTTCGGAAAGCACGCGCTCACGCCGACGCTCGCTTTGACAAGTTTCGCAGCGACGACACCAGAACACTGGCAGCTTCAGTATTGGGACGAGAACCTGCTCGATGGGCGCCCGCCTTTTGCACCGATCCCCGAGGTGGTGGGGATCACCCTCCATCTGACCTTCGCGAGGCGAGCGTTCGAGCTTGCGCAATGGTACCGAAGTCGCGGAAGCAAGGTCGTGCTTGGCGGCCTGCACGTCCTGTCGTGTCCCGAAGAGTGTTCGCCGTATGCGGACTCGCTTGCCGTGGGCGATGGCGTGCAGCTTTGGCCGCGGATTCTTGCCGACGTGGAGACAGGCTGTTTGCGGCCGAAATACGCGGCCACCTACGAGACCGACTACCGGAAGGACCCGGCGCCCCGGCGATCGATTCTTCCGCGAAAGAGCTTTCTCACGACCACCAGTCTGATTGCTACCCGCGGCTGCCATAACCGGTGCGGGTTTTGTTACCTGGCGACCAAAGGCTTGCGTATGCCGTATCGAATGCGAGATCCCGAGCAGATCGCCGCGGAATTCCTGGCGGATGCGCAACCCTACGCCGTCTTCATCGACAACAATCTGGGATCCAACCGGGAGTACCTGCGCGGGTTGTGTCATGCACTGCGCCCCCTGGATAAGATCTGGAGCGCGGCGGTCTCCATTGATATCACCGACGATCCGAGTTTAATCCGTACGATGGCGATCGCCGGATGTACAGGCGTGTTCGTGGGATTCGAATCGCTCACAGATGAGAATCTCTCGGAGGCAAGGAAGAAAACGCCGAAGACTGCCGACTATGCACGCCGAGTCCGCATGCTGCACGACAACGGCATCCAGGTGAATGGTTCGTTCGTACTGGGATTCGATCACGACCGGAAAGACGTGTTCACCCGGACGGCCGAATGGATCGAGGAGAACCGTCTGGAGTGCGCGACGTTTCACATTCTTACCCCGTATCCGGCGACGCCGTTGTTCCGGCAAATGGAGGCTGAGGAGCGTTTGCTGCACCACGATTGGGCTCTGTATGACACGGCTCACGCGGTGTTCCGGCCGAAACACATGACGCCCGAAGAATTGGAACGAGGTTACGTCTGGATATATCAGCGTCTGTTCTCACATGCGTCCATCTGGCGGCGAAGGCCGGCAGACTGGCGCTCCCTTGCGCCGTATCTGGCGATGTCGTACCTGTACAAGCGCTCCAACCGGTTCTGGCGGCTACTCATCAAATACGACATGGTGCACGCCGTGTGGCGGCCGCTCGTCGAACTGACGCGACTCCGGCACGTACACTTCCGAGCGGAATTGGCCGCGAGCGAAAGGCCGGATCGGCAAGGGGTCAACGTGGTGCCTGCCGGCGTCTGAAACCGTTGAATGCGCAGCTCCCATCGATACGGCCAAGTAGAGTTTCCGCGGACAATGAAAGTAAATGCAAACGGTCGATTTGGGATACGCGATCACGTCGGCATGTCTGGCGACGAATGAGTGCGACAAGATTGCGAATGCGTTATCCGCCGGAGCGGTGGCGCGAAGCCGGGCAGGCGCCCGTCACTTGATGGCCAATCCAATCGTGGCGGCCCTCGCGAATAGCGACCGCCTCATTGAATTAGCGGAGGAGTGGGTTGGCGGCATGGCCGTTCCATTTCGGGCAACTCTGTTCGAAAAATCCCGCAGGACAAACTGGCTGATACCTTGGCACCAGGACACGGCCCTTCCGTTAACAACCAGATTCGAGCGTAAGGGTTGGGGGCCATGGTCCGAGAAGGCGGGCGCAACCTACGCGCATGCTCCGGACTGGGCGCTATCCCGCGTCGTCGCGTTGCGTGTGCACCTGGACGATTCGAATGCTGACAATGGAGCACTCCGCGTTATACCCGGTTCGCATATACAAGGAGTGCTAACTGACCAGGGCGTTCTGAGATACGTTTCAACCCACGCGGAGGTCGCGTGTCTGACTCAGCGTGGTGGCGTGATCGCCATGCGACCGCTCCTGATACATTCGTCCTCCAAAGTGCAGAGCATCGAGCCTCGGCAGGTGCTGCACATTGAGTATGCTGACTCGCTCAACCTTGGTGACGACATTCAGCTAGCCGTGGTCTGAATGCCGGCTGGCGAGCAGAAAGGCTGTATTTCAGTCTTGTTACCAATTCTACGTAGTGCGGGCAAGACTCTTGCCGTCCGACAAAGACGGGGTACATTGGTAGCGATGCAAAAACTGTTGATGATTGTTGCGGCCGCCGCCGTCCTGCCATGGGCCGCAGCCGCTCAGGACGCGAGTAGCTTTCTTGGCCGTTGGGATATGACTGTCACGCCAGCCGAAGGAACTCCTTTCCCGCAGTGGATGGAACTCCTCGAAAAAGACGGCAAAATCGAAGGCCGTGTGCAGCCACGTGGCGGCGCCTGGCGCCCGATTCTCGGTGCTAAAGTCGAATCCGGCAAGATCATAGTCGCCGTCTCCGCCGGCCGGGGACCTGAGATTAAATGGGAACTGACTTCCTCCGGGCCTGATAAGCTCACCGGCGTTGAGAAGCGCGGGGATAAAGACGGGCCTATGCTCGCGGCCGTCCGGGCGCCCAAGCTGGATCGCCCTATGCCTAAGGCGTGGACGGCGCCCAAACCTCTGTTCAACGGCAAAGACCTGACCGGCTGGGAACCTATCGGCAACGTGACGAACAACAAGTGGATCGCCCGCGACGGCGAACTGGTGAATGATAATCCTGAAGTGGCGGGCCAACCCAACCATGGCGCGGCCAACTTGAAGACGATCGCGAAATTCCAGGACTTCAAGCTTCACGTTGAGGTTAATTGCCCCGAGCACGGCAATAGCGGCATCTATCTGCGGGGACGCTACGAAATCCAGGTAGGCACCGAGGGCGGTTCGCAACCGAGCCACGAAATGGGGGCAGTGTACAGCCATTATCCGCCGCCCGCCGGCGCGGAACTCGGCCTCGGCAAATGGACAACGTTCGATATCACTTTCGTCGGCCGGCACGTGACGGTAGTGCGTGACGGCAAGATTTATCACGACAACGTGGAGATCCCCGGACCGACCGGGGGCGCTCTCGACAGCAATGAGGTCGAACCTGGTCCCTTCTTCCTGCAGGGCGATCACCATGGAGTGATCCGTTATCGCAACATCACGATCTCAGTGCCCAAAAAATAGGTTCGAGAGCATAGTCGTCACCCGATCCGGAGGGCTGCAACCGGATCGGTTCGGCTTGCTCGAATTGCCGGAATTCCCGCCGCCGCGAGCGCCACCGCTAACGTGAACAACGGCGCGATGGTAAATGTCACAGCGTCGATTGGTGTCACGCCAAACAGAAGAGACCGAATCAACTGCGTCAACCCAAGGGAGGCAACAATGCCCAACATCATTCCGGAGCCCGCCATCACCAGGGCTTCCCGCAGCAACCATCGGATGAGATCGTTACGCGTGGCGCCGAGTGCGGTTCGAATCCCGATCTCCCGCCTCCTTTGTTCAACCCCGTACGCGGTCACCCCATAGATTCCAACCGCCGCCAGAAAAGTACCAAGAAGGGCAAAAGCGCCAAACATCAACATGTTGAATCGATGCTCGGGAGTGGAATCCCAGCGCGCCTGATCCAGCGTGCGCACGCGACTCGCCGCCCGTTGATCGCCAGCCCTCAATGCCTCATGCATCGGTTGTACCAGGCTGGCAAGCGGAACGCCCGGCCGCGCTCTTACGAGCACTCCCGCTGAATCGAGACGGTTCATCAGAGCCATGGCACGGTCCGGAATTCGAGCGGGGTCGAGGTACATCACTGGATCGCCGTTCGCGGAGTTTAGCCTCTCCCGAACATCGCCGGTGATCCCCACGATTTCGGCGGGCCCCGCTTCAAAGCCGGGCCCCAGGCCCGCGCCAATCACGATTGATTGCCCTATCGGATTGGCGCCGGGCCAGAATCGCCGCGCCATCGCCTGACTGACGACCACGACGTTCCGGGGTTCGTGCTCACCCATAGCCCTCCCGCCGACGATAGGCATCCGGAGAGTCTGGAAGTACGCCGGCGTCACGAAGCGCCACTGAACATCTCCCGTGAACCGCCGGCCTCCTTCATTTGACCGTCCCGGAACATCGAAGATCATGTCCATGCGCCCGAAGAGCGGCAGTGCGCTGGCAACTGCTGCGGATTCCACTCCCGGCAGGCTTTTCAGTCGCGCTACTAGCTGCCGGGCAAAGCGATCAACTTCGGTAGACCTCTGGTACCGCTTGCCAGAAAGAGAAACCTCCATAGCGATTACACTGCTCGAGTCGAAACCTGTCCTGAGGCTGTGCATGGCCGCAAAACTCCGAGCCAGGAGCAGCGAGGCTAACAATAGGACCAAGGCCATGGCAACTTCGCTGGTCACGATTAACCGGAGGGTCCGGTCGCGGCGGCGCCCGCCACTGGATCCCGCTGCTGCATCTTTCAGCGGACTGTTCAGAGGCATCCACGCCATTCGAATCGCGGGAGCTAGTCCGAAGAGTATGCCAGTCGCGACCGATAGCAGGATTGCGAATCCGCAAATCCATGGATCGAGTACCGGTGTAGCGGCAATCTCTTGGCCTCTTGGTAAGTTGGTTGGGATTGCTGCCAACAGCCCCCACAATCCCAACCTGCCGATGAAGAGTCCGGCAAATCCGCCAGCAAGGGCGAGCATGAGGCTCTCGGTAATCAACTGCTGGATCAATCGCCCGCGGCAAGGCACCGATAGCGGCCCGGATTGCAATCTCCCTTTGGCGACTGGCCGCCCGAGCCAGTAGCAGGTTAGCGACGTTGGCGCACGCCACAAGCAGCACCACACCCACTGAACCCAACAGCAGAAACAGCAGCGGCCTTACGTCCGCGGCCAACTGATCCTTCAAGTAGGCAACCTGGATCTTATCGCTTCCAGCAAGGTACGAGGTGTGATTCGCGGCGAATCGAGCCGCCATTGCACGCATGCGCGTGTTCGCCATTGCCAGGCTCGTACCCTGGGGTAGACGTCCTGCGACGGTCAGCGTGCTCGCGGCATTCGTGCTCGCAGGCTCCGCCTGCAAAGGAACCCAAATGTCGGCCGCCGGATATGAGACAAACTCAGGCGAAAGAACTCCGATGACGGTGTAGGATTCATCTCCGAGGACAAGGGAACGACCCAGAAGGGCTACATTGCCTCCAAACCTGCGCTGCCAGAGCGAATGGCTCAATACCGCTACACGGTTACCGCCTGGGCGGTCCTCGGAATCGTTGAACGTGCGCCCCTGGGCAGTTCTTGCTGAAAACAGCGCGAAATAGCCGCTAGATGCGGCTATTGTCTTAACAAGTTCCGCTGCGTCGGAGCCGGCCAGATTGGAACTGCCCGGCTGAAAAGCTGAGAATCCCTCGAGTCCATGGTCATTCTGCTTCCAGTAGGAGTAACGCATGGGACTCTCCGTGCTCTTGTTACCGATACGGCCTACAACCACAAGCCGCTCCGAATCCGGATATGGAAGGCGCGCCAGCAGGACTTTGTGAACGACGGTAAATATTGCGGTGTTGGCGCCGATTCCTAACGCAAGACACAGAACTGCAGTCAGGGTGAACCACGGATTCCTAAGCATCGACCGGATGGCGTAGCCGGTGTCCTGACGAAGCCG
>JAOAPQ010000649.1 GCA_025462965.1 Bryobacterales bacterium | reverse complement strand
GCGACGAAGCCACGTTATTCGCGGCCGAGGTCTTCCGGATGTATTCGCGGTTCGCGGAAACGCAGCATTGGAAGATCGAAATCACGTCGGAGAGCGAGTCATCGGTTGGCGGGCTGAAGGAAGTAATTGCTCTGGTGAGCGGTAACAAAGTCTATAGCAAGCTGAAGTACGAAAGCGGTGTGCATCGTGTGCAGCGCGTTCCGGTGACGGAGACACAGGGCCGCGTTCATACTTCGGCGATCACGGTCGCGGTGCTTCCCGAAGCCGATGAAGTGGAATTGAAGATCGAAGACAAGGACATCCGGATCGATACCTTCTGCTCCTCCGGGCCGGGGGGACAATCGGTTAACACCACGTACTCGGCTGTCCGCCTGACGCACATCCCGACCGGGACGGTGGTCTCCTGCCAGGACGAGAAATCGCAAATCAAGAACCGCGCCAAAGGCATGCGCGTGTTGCGCTCGCGGCTCTACGAAATCGAACTGGAAAAACAGCAGGCGGAACTCGGCGCGGAACGGCGCAGTATGGTAGGTACGGGCGATCGCAGCGAGAAAATCCGAACGTATAATTTCCCGCAGAACCGGATGACGGATCACCGCATCGGTCTCACGCTGCACCAACTCGACATGATCATGGACGGCCGGCTCGAGCAGGTGGTCGACACGCTCACCACGCATTACCAGACCGAAAAGCTGAAGCACGAAGGCGCCACGGCGTAAAGGCGCGTGCCGTTCCTGGATATCCGGACCGCGCTGCGGCAAGGTACGGAATTGCTTTCCGCGAGCCGGACGGAAGCGCCCAGGCTAACCGCGGAAGTCCTGCTTTGTCATGCCCTGGACTGCGAGCGCGCGTATCTGTTCGCCCATCCGGAGCAGGAGTTGCGGCAGGTGGAATGGCTGCACTATGGCCGCTATCTTCACGAGCGGATCCAGGGCAAGCCCACCCAGTACATCATGCATGCCCAGGAGTTTTATGGGCGCAAGTTTCGCGTCACCCGCGACGTGCTGATCCCGCGTCCCGAAACGGAGCATCTCATCGAAGCAGTGCTGCCGTTGGGTGCGCGCCGGATCATCGACGTGGGCTGCGGTTCAGGAGCCATTGCGATCACCCTCGCGTTGGAAACAGCGACGCCGGTGATTTCGACCGACATTTCGCTCGCGGCCCTGGCGGTTGCGGCTGCGAATGCAAAGGCGCTCGGCGCGCGCGTCGACCTGGTCGCTTGCGACCTCCTGGCCGCGCTCGGGAATGAATCGGCGGATCTCGTGGTCTCGAATCCGCCTTATGTCTCAACAGCTGCCGACCTTCCGCGCGAGGTGCGACATTGGGAGCCGGCCCAAGCCCTCTTCGCAGGAGAAGACGGTCTCGCCATCTATCGGCGGCTCATCCCCGACGCGGCGCGTGTCCTCGCTGCCGGCGGCTGGCTTGCGCTGGAGCTCGGCTTTGACAGTCTGGCCGGCGTTCAGAAGATGCTCGTTTGCGATTGGCGCGACATCCGCGTTACAAATGACCTCGCCGGCATTGCCCGCGTGTTAGTCTGCCAAAAGGCGAGCTGAGTGAAGACCTACTTCCATCTCGATATGGATGCGTTCTTCGTGTCGGTGGAAGAGCTGTTCGATCCCACCCTGAAAGGCAAGCCGGTGGTGGTCGGCGGAAAAGCGAATGAGCGCGGCGTGGTTTCGGCCGCGTCTTATGCTGCGCGCAAGTTCGGCGTGCATTCCGCCATGCCGCTCCGCACGGCCCATAAACTCTGCCCGCAGGCGATCTTCGTCGAGGGGCATATGGAGCGTTACCGCGAATACTCCGGCCGCGTGTACGAGGTCCTGAACCGCTTTACGCCGCTCGTGAGCATGGCGTCGATCGACGAAGCTTATCTCGATATGACGGGAACGGAGCGGCTCCATGGCCGGCCGATGAAAGCCGCGCATTCACTCCACCAGGCGATCCACGACTCGACGAAGCTGAATTCCTCCATCGGCATCGCCGCATCGCGGCTGGTCGCGAAAGTTTCATCCGATCAGGCCAAACCGAACGGCATTCTATGGGTAGTTCCAGGCAGCGAAGCCAGCTTCCTCGCGCCGCTCGACGTCCGGAAAATTCCGGGCGTTGGCAAAGTCACGGAGGGCAACCTCCATCGGCTCGGCATCAGAAAAGTTGGCGACATGGCCAGGCTGGACGAAGGATTCCTCAGCGCCCGCTTCGGCCAATGGGGCCTGGCGATGGCGGGCAAGGCCCTGGGAATGGACGCGGGCGCCTGGTTCGATACCGAGATCGGCGGCCGCGAAGACCCGAAGTCCATCAGCCACGAGCACACGTTCGCGGAGGATACGTCGGATTCGGATCAGCTCGAATCCAGCCTTGCGCACCTCGCCGAAAAAGTGGCCCGGCGACTGCGCGAGCACGGGCTCTACGCGCGGACAGTGCAGCTTAAGATGCGCTTCTCCGATTTCACCACCATCACGCGCGCCCACTCGCTCCCGGACGTGACCCAGCTCGATATTGAGTTGATCGAGGCCGTCCGCCGGCTGTTCCGCGCGAACTGGAGACCCGGCACACCGATTCGCCTCATCGGAGTTCAGACTTCTTCCTTCGATACCCGGGAAGCGCAACCCGATCTTCTGGATGGCGGCCGCCTCGATCGCTGGAAGCACGCCCTTTCCGCCGCCGACCGGCTGCGCGACCGTTTCGGCGAATCCGCCGTTTCCCTCGCAACGGGCATGCGCGGCAAATATCGCGAGCGGATTCAGGAAAATCCCGCGGATCTGCCGGGTAAGCAGCCCGGCGACGCCGAACCCAAGTGAAGCGCTTCGGCCCGGAAATCTGTCACGACCTGCACGCGGCGCTGCGCCGCGAGTGGCTGGAGACGAACGGGCTCGGCGGTTTTTCCTCGTCCACTATCATTGGCTTGAACACCCGTCGTTACCACGCGCTGCTGACGGCCGCGCTCCAGCCGCCGGCCGAGCGCAAGGTGTTACTCTCCAAGCTGGAAGAGACGCTCGTAATCGACGGCAAGCGGTACGAACTCTCCACGAACCAATATCCCGGCGCAATTCATCCTGCCGGCTACTTGTTGCAGAGCACGTTCCGGCTCGATCCGTTTCCCGTGTTCACGTGGCTCGTGGAAGACGTAGAACTCCACAAGACCGTCTTCATGATCCACGGCGAGAACGGCGTGGTGGTTCAGTATCTGCTGCGTGCACAGGGAACAGCCGCACCGCGCGACTGCCGGCTGGAACTGCGGCCACTCATCGCCTTCCGCGATTTCCACCACACCACGCACGCCAACGCAGCGCTCAACGGGCATGTTGAAATTGCGCACGGCCTCGCCACGGTCGCTCCATATCCGGATCTTCCGGCGCTGCATTTCGCTCATGACGCCGAGGTTGTAGCACCCGGCGGCTTATGGTACTTGAACTTCGAATACATGCAGGAGCAGGAGCGCGGTCTCGATCATACCGAAGACCTCTTCAATCCCTTCATACTGTCCTTCGATCTCAGCCGGCGCATACAAGCGACGGTCATCGCATCCACCGAAGTTCATAGCGCGGGTGAAGCAGCCGACCTGCGCCTCTCGGAGATCAACCGCCGCAAAGCTCTTCGCCCGAAGCAGCCGTTCGCTCTCGCCGCCGATCAGTTCATCGTTGAGCGCGCGGGGGGCAAATCCGTGATCGCCGGTTACCACTGGTTCGGCGATTGGAGCCGCGACACCATGGTCTCGATCCCAGGCCTGACGCTTGCGACCGGCCGGCCTGAGATCGCGCGCGAAATTCTGGCCGAGTTCGCACAGTACCTGAGCGAGGGAATGCTGCCCAACCGCTTTCCGGATCACGGCGTGAGGCCGGAATACAACTCGGTGGATGGAACGCTGTGGTACTTCGAAGCGGTACGGGCGCTCCTCGAGGCCACCCAGGATTTCGATTTCGTATTCGACCGCCTGTTCGGCACAATGACCGAGATCATTGCGCATCATCAGCAGGGCACCAGGTACAACATCAATGTTCAGGAGGACGGTTTGCTGCACTCAGGCGGGCCGGGAACCCAGCTTACGTGGATGGATGCGAAGGTGGGCGATTGGGCGGTCACGAACCGCAGCGGCAAACCGGTGGAGGTTCAGGCGCTTTGGTATAACGCCCTATGCGTGATGGACGATCTTGCGCGCCGCAAAGGGTCGACCCCTTACGGAGCCATGGCAGCACATGCGAAGGCTAGCTTCGCCGAGCTCTTCTGGAACGAAGGCGCGGGTTGCCTCTACGACGTCATTGCGGACTCCGGCCCCGATGGTTCCATCCGCCCCAACCAGATCCTGGCAATCGGGCTGAGCAATAAAATCTTCGATGACAGCGGAAAGACGCTCCGCATCCTCGACGTCGTACAAAGGGAACTGCTCACGCCATACGGATTGCGCACGCTTTCGCCGCGCGATCCGCGCTATCGCGGCCGCTACGAAGGCGATCCGGCTTCGCGCGATTCCGCCTATCATCAGGGCACTGTTTGGCCCTGGCCCATTTGTTACTTTCTCTCAGCCTATCTCGATGCTCACGGCCATACGCCCGAAGCGAAGATCCAGGCCACGCAATGGCTCGCGCCGCTGCGCGAACATGCTAATGATGTCGGCCTCGGCCAGATTTCTGAGATATTCGACGGAGATCCGCCCCATGAACCGCGAGGCTGCATCGCGCAAGCCTGGAGCATGGCCGAGCTTCTGCGCGCCGGACTGTTAGCATAGGCTCATGCTTGGGCTGGATAGTCGCGCGGCGCGCTACACCTGGACCGCCGCGCTGGTGCTTCTGGTCCTCTACACGCTATACCTGCTTCGCGATACGTTGTTTCTGCTCGTAGCCGCGCTGCTCCTCGCGTATTTGCTCTATCCGCTGGTGCAACTGCTGGACCGCTGGATCCCCTCGCGCTCGCGCGGGCCCGCGCTGGCAATCGTTTATCTGATGCTGATTGGTGTGCTGGTGCTGGTGGGAACCGAGCTTGGATCGCGAGCGGCGGAACAGGCCGCCGCGCTGTCCCAGCGCGCGCCCGAATTGCTGGATAAGATACGACAGCAGCCACCCAGCGGAATTCTGCCGAAAAGTGTCGAGAGCTTACAGCAGACGGTGATCGGCACCGTCGAAGGGTATATTTACCAGCATTATCGTGAGTTTGTATCCGTGATCCCCAAGCTCACTCTGCAGATTTTGAAAGTTTCGTCGAATCTGATCTACGTCATCATCGTGCCGATCCTCAGTTTCTTCCTGCTGAAAGATGGTCTCGTCATGCGCGACGAGTTAGTGTCGCTCATCGACCCCGGTCCCGCACGGAAGTTGACGGAAGAAATCCTCTCCGATGTCCACCTGCTGCTGCTCCAGTACATGCGGGCGCTCTTCGCCCTCTGCACCATCACGCTGGTGACGTTCGCGATCGTACTCTACCTGCTCAGTGTTCCCTATTCGATTTTGCTGGCGTCCATCGCGTTCCCGCTCGAGTTCATTCCTCTGCTCGGGCCGCTGGTGGCCGCCGTCACGATCATTGGCGTCAGCGCTTTCAGCGGTTATCCCCATCTGCTCTGGGTGATTGCTTTCCTAGGTCTTTACCGCCTTTGCCAGGATTACGTAATCGCACCCCGTCTCATGAGCGCCGGGATGGAATTGCACCCGCTACTCGTGATACTCGGGGTGTTAGCCGGTGGAGAACTGGCGGGAGTGCGTGGCGCATTTCTCTCGGTGCCGACACTGGCGCTCCTGCGTGTGATCTACAAGCGCATTCGCCTATGGCGGCTTTCCAGCCGCGAGGCTGCTCTCGTGCAATGATTCGCGGCGCGGCGCTTCTCTCGCTGTTGCTCGGGGCTCCCGCGTCCGCTCACATGATGAGCATGAGCACCGGCGATGCCACGGTCTCGGGCAATCACGTCGAGTACATCCTGCGGATGCCTCTCTACGAAGTCGCCCACACGCAAAGTCCGCAGACGGCCTTGTTCCAGCACCTGCGTTTCTCGAGCGGCGGAAAGGCGGCACGCACGCTGAATCAGGAGTGCCATGCCGACGCGGCCCATGACACATACCTCTGCGCGGCCTACTACGAGTTCCCCGAGACGGTGGAGCACCTGGAGATCGATTGCACGTTCTATGCCGTGACCGTTCCGAATCACGTACATCTCTTGCGTGCCGAAAAGAACGGCAAGCCGGACCAGGCGATCTTCGATTACGCTTTCACCCACGCTGCCCTGCTGTTTCGTCCGCCCACCGCTTTTGAAACCGCTGTACGGCAGATCGCCGCCGGAGCACTTCGGTCGGTCGGCGGCGCGATCCAGATCCTATTCCTGGCCGGCCTCGCGCTCGCCGCACGCAGCCGGCGCGAATTGGCGGCGCTGGCCGCAATGTTCATTGTCGGTCAGATCGCGGGTGCATTGCTGCATTGGCGCCCGCCGCCCCGCTTCGTGGAATCGGCGGCGGCGCTTACCATCGCTTATCTCGCGGTCGAAATTCTGTTCCTGCCGGAGGCCGGCCTTCGCTGGCTCATTGCCGGCTGCATCGGTATCTTTCACGGACTATACTTCGCGCTTTTCCTCGATGAGAGTGCTTACCGCGCGAAATGGGTCTTGACCGGCGCCGCGCTGGCGGAACTCGCATTC
>JAOAPQ010000631.1 GCA_025462965.1 Bryobacterales bacterium | reverse complement strand
ACCGAAGCGGGCGACATCGCCAAGAATATGCTCGGGATGACTCTGGTCACGCACCAGACCGGGCCGGAAGGCCGCGTGGTCCAGCGGCTTCTGGTGGAAGAGACGCTGCCGATCGACCGTGAACTTTATCTGGGCGTAGTACTCGACCGTGTGGCCGGCAAGCTGGTCTTTATGGCGTCCGCGTCCGGCGGCATGGAAATCGAGGAAGTCGCCGCGCACAATCCGGACGCGATCCTGAAGGAAGTGATCGAGCCCGGCTACGGCCTTACCGGATGGCAAGCCCGGAAGCTCGCCTTCGGCATCGGCGTTCCCGCGGCCAGCGTGAACGCGGCGGCGGCCGCCATGATCGCGCTCGTGAAGGCCTGCGAAGCGAACGACGCGACCCTGGCCGAGATCAATCCGTTCATCCTCACGAAAGACGGCAAGGTGTACGCGCTCGACGCAAAGATCAACCTGGACGATAACGCCATGTTCCGGCACAAGGATCTGCTGGAGCTGCGCGATCTGGCGGAAGAAGATCCGCTGGAAGTGGAAGCTTCCAAGTTTGGCCTGAATTACGTGAAGCTCGATGGCACGGTGGCGTGCATGGTGAACGGCGCGGGCCTCGCGATGGCGACCATGGACATCATCAAGTTCGCGGGGGGAAGCCCGGCCAACTTCCTGGATGTCGGCGGCGGCGCGAATGCCGACCAGATCAAGAACGCCTTCAGAATCCTGCTGAGCGATTCGCACGTGAAAGCGGTGTTCATCAATATCTTCGGCGGCATTCTGCGCTGTGACACGCTGGCGAACGGCGTCCTCGCCGCCGCGCGCGATCTGAACGTGCAGGTGCCTATCGTTGTCCGCATGGAGGGCACGAACGTGGAACTGGGGCGCAAGATCCTGGCGGAATCGGGCTTCAATTTCACCGTGGCGGATGACATGGCGGATGGCGCCGCGAAAGCCGTGAAGCTTTCCGCGGCTTAGTAGCTACAAAGCAGAGACCGAACAATGAGCGTACTCGTCGATCAGAACACCAGGCTGCTGGTGCAGGGATTTACCGGAAAAGAAGGCACGTTCCACGCGCAGCAGGCTGTCGCCTACGGAACAAAGGTGGTGGGTGGAGTCACGCCGGGCAAGGGCGGCACCAAGCATCTGGACCTGCCGGTCTTCGACACCGTGTCTCAAGCAGTGAAAAGAACGGGCGCGAACGCGACCGTGATCTTCGTCCCGCCGCCGTTTGCAGCGGACGCGATTATGGAAGCGGTGGATGCCGAAATTCCGCTCGTCATTTGCATCACCGAAGGCATTCCGTCGCTCGACATGATCAAGGCCTGGAAATTCATGCAGGGTAAGAAGACCCGGCTCGTGGGACCGAATTGCCCCGGCGTGATTTCACCGGGGAAGTGCAAGATCGGGATCATGCCCGGGCATATCCATCTGGAAGGGCACGTGGGCGTGGTCTCGCGCTCAGGCACGCTGACCTACGAAGCGGTAGGCCAGCTGACCAAGCTCGGGATCGGACAATCCACCTGCATCGGAATCGGCGGCGATCCGATCATCGGGACCACGCACACCGACGCGCTGAAAATGTTCAACGATGACCCGGACACGCACGCAATCGTGATGATCGGCGAGATCGGCGGCGATGCCGAAGAAAAGGCCGCCGCTTACGTCAAAGAGCACGTGCGCAAGCCGGTCGTCGGCTTCATCGCGGGACAGACGGCGCCTCCCGGACGCCGCATGGGTCACGCGGGCGCGATTATCTCCGGCGGTTCGGGCGCGGCGCCGGACAAGATCCGCGCCATGGAAGAAGCGGGGATCACCGTCTGCGGCTCGCCTGCCGAGATCGGCGCGAAAGTTCAGAGCAGACTCAAGAGCTTATAACCAACGAATGTCCATACAACGTACTTTTTCCATCATCAAACCGGATGCGGTTGCGGCGGGTAAGGCCGGAAAGGTTCTGGCCGTCATTGAAGGTGCAGGCTTTAAGATTCTGGGCCTGCGCATGGTGCAGCTCTCGCGGGAGCAGGCTGAGGCGTTCTACGCCGTTCATAAGGAGCGGCCGTTCTTCGGCAGCCTGGTTAAATTCATGATTGAGGGGCCGGTGATCGTGATGGCGCTCGAGCGCGAAGACGCCGTCGCCAAGCTGCGCGAGATCATGGGCGCAACCAACCCGGCTAACGCCGCCGAAGGCACTATTCGCAAGCTGTACGCCGATAGCATCGAGCGGAACGCGATCCATGGTTCGGACGCGCCGGAAACCGCGGAAGCGGAGTTGCGGTTCTTTTTCACAACATCGGATTTGAATCGGTAACGAAGACCATACCTCCTCTATATACTTGTTGCAGACTTCGAAAAACGAGTTATGCTATTGGGAGTCTGTGCCCAAACAGGAGGCCCACGAAATGTTCAATGATCTGATTCTCGCCGCTCGAGACGAAGACGAGATCGATGATTTTCGGGAATACGACGAGGAAACCGAAGCGGATTCCAAGCTCGACAGTTACAGCGACGATGATGACGACGATGAGGATGACGATGAGGACGTGCCGGCGACGTCGTCCAATCTGCCGCCGGTAGCTCCCGAAAAGGGCGAACCGGCTCCCATCGAGGAACCTGGAAAGGAAGAACCCCCGGCCAGACCAGAACAGCCCGCTAAGAAACCGGCACGGACCGCCTCCACCAGCGGGGCGAAGAAGGCCCCGCCGGCTAAAAAGGCGCCAGCGAAAAAAGCCCCGGCCAAGAAAGCGCCCGTGAAGAAGGGACCCGTCAAGAAGGTCGCGGTAAAGAAGGCGGCTGCAAAGAAGGCTCCGGTGAAGACCGTTGCGAAGAAAGCTGCCGTTAAAAAGGCCGCCGTAAAGAAAGGCCCGGTCAAAAAGGTCGCGGCCAAGAAGGCTGCTGCACCCAAGAAGGCTGCGCCAAAGAAAGCCGCGCCCAAGAAGGCTGCACCAAAGAAAGCCGCGGCGAAGAAGGGCCCGGTAAAGAAGACCGCTGCCAAGAAGGGCAGAAGGTAGCGTTTTCGCGGGAACTGAGTTAACAAAAAGGCCGGCGGCGGGGCGACCCGCAGCCGGCGTTTTTATTTGTTGACGGCTTCGCGGCAGCGCTGGAATAGCTGGAGCAGCGATTCGGCGTACTCCTCCGAACTCCGCGTCGCTTTTCCGGAAAAGCCCGCCGCGCTCGTAGCCCCCTTGCCATACCCGGTCGTAACCGCAATGAACTTCATCATTTCAAGCGCGACTTCGTTGTTGCTGCGCTGCGTGTCCTTGGGCGCTTCCGGCGTGGGCGCCACGGGATCGGTCGTAGATGTGCTGTTTGCCATGTTCTGACCCCAGCTTACTGCAAATGGGGCAAGTGAATTGCCCCGGACGAGATATGAAACTGACTGCCCTC
>JAOAPQ010000628.1 GCA_025462965.1 Bryobacterales bacterium | reverse complement strand
GACGGCCTCCTCAAAGCCGTTGAATCACTGCGCGACGGAGGAGGACTCTGCTTCGTTGATCCGCGCGTAAATATGGCTGAGATCGCGTCCGGCGCGATGTGTAAGTTCAACGCGGTATGCCATGCTTCGCGCGGATCTCGTTGAACACTTCCTGCGCCGGCCGGGTGCGACCTTGCGCAACGTCTTCAAGACCCTGCCTGATGCCCTCGTGGACATCGGCGCGAGCTACGATGTCGAGTAAACGCTGATACGATTCCGCGTCCTGCACAACCGCTTCCGCCTTGCCTTTGACTGTGAGCACGAGCGGGCGTTTGTTCTTTTTGAGCTGCTTCATGAACAAACCGGGGTTGCGCCGGAACGTAGTCACCGACTCGTGATGTCGAACAATTGGTAAAGACAAATCGTCTTGTCGTACCTAAACGTCATGGTATCTGGACTTCCACCGGGTCCGATTTTGCGCTCTCGTTGTTTAGCCGATCGAAGGCGCTGATTGCGTAGCTGTAGCGTTTGCCGCGCTCGACGGTGCGATCGCTGAAGCTGGGCGCGTCCTTGCTCTCACCGATCATCTTCCCGTCGCGATACACGCGGTAGCCCGCCAGATCGCCTTCGAGATTCCGGTCCCAAAGGAGTTCAACCGATTGCGTTCCCACCACTGCTGTCACGGTCGAAGGCACGGCCGGCGCGAACTTGTCGAGGGGCGTGATTGGGGCCTCAACGGAAAGTTCGCTCTCCGCCGGCGGCGTGGTGGCGGGATCGATCGTCTGCACCTTGTAGAGATAAGTCTTGTCGAACTCAGCCGTGCTATCGGTATAGGTGCGGGCATCGGCCTCGCCGATCCGCGTGAACGTCTTTTCACCCGGTCCTTCGCGGAACACCACAAACTTGCGGTCAGGCGATTTCCACGTCAACTGAACGCCATCGGCCACCGCTTTCGCCTCAACCTCCGTCGGAATTGCAAGCGCCGGGACCACCGTCAAATCCACGATGTTCGACCATCCGGCGTCCTGCGTGTGGTCGTTTTGCGCTTTTACGCCGATCTTCACCGTCTGTCCCGCGAAGGGAGTAGCGGTCTCTTCGTCGTAAGCCAGCGGCTTGTCCGATTTCACATGGAATTTCGAGCCCGCGATATAAAGCTCCAGATACGGCGGATCCTTCAGGGCAATTCCATCCGTCGAGAGTTGCGGAACCGTGAACTGCACGATGATCTTCGATCCGCGCTGCACGGCCGCCAGATCGTGTACCGGGACCGGCAGACGCAGGCTCGGCGGGCGCGTATCGCCGGGATACCCGCACCCCGCGAGCGTCAACAACAAAGCGAGGGCGGCCAGTGAACGAAGGCGCATTCGAACTAGAGAATGTACCGGCTGAGATCCTGATCCTTTACGATCTCGGCAAGCTGCTTCCGCACATACGCGGCGTCCACCTTCACGTTCTTCTTTTTCAGGTCGGGCCCTTCGAATGAGATCTCCTCGAGCAGCTTTTCCATGATGGTGTGCAGCCTGCGTGCGCCGATGTTCTCCGAACTTTCATTTACCTTGGCGGCGAATCGCGCCACCTCCTCCAGGCAATCGTCCGTCAGGTTGAGCTTGATGCCCTCCGTCTCCATCAGCGCAATATATTGCTTCGAAAGCGCGTTCTGCGGCTCCTTCAGGATGCGGATGAAATCCTCCACTGTGAGGGACTTCAGCTCCACGCGGATGGGGAAGCGGCCCTGCAGCTCCGGAATCATGTCGGAAGGCTTGGAGACGTGAAAGGCTCCCGCCGCAATGAACAGGATGTGATCGGTGCGCACGAACCCATGGCGCGTGTTGACGGTGGTTCCTTCGACGATCGGCAGAATATCCCGCTGGACACCTTCGCGGCTTACATCTGGGCCATGGCCGGATTCCCGGCCCGCGATCTTATCAATCTCGTCCAGAAAAATAATGCCGCTCGATTCCACGCGGTCCAGCGCCACACGCGTCACCTGATCCATATCGATGAGCTTCTGCTCCTCTTCCTGAATCAGCGTATCCAGCGCTTCCGCCACGCGCATGTTGCGCTTGCGGGTGCGGTTGCCGAACAGCGGCGAGAGCATGTCCTTGATGTTGATGCCCATCTCTTCGATACCGCTGCTGGTCGCGATCTCGAAGCTCGGCTGGCGATCTTTTACCTCGATCTCCACCATCCGCTCATCCAGCTTGCCGCCGCGCAGGCGCTCGCGCAGCTTCTCGCGCGATTTCTCGTTGGTCTCGGCGCCATCCGGCTGCTGAGGCATCAGCAGATCGAGCAACCGATCTTCCGCATTCGCCTCCGACCGGTCCGCCACTTCTTCCAGGCGCTCTTCCCGAACCATGTCGATCGAGATATCCACGAGGTCGCGGATCATCGATTCCACGTCGCGGCCGACGTAGCCGACCTCGGTGAACTTGCTCGCTTCCACTTTCAAGAACGGAGAGTTTGCCAGCTTGGCGAGGCGGCGCGCGAGCTCGGTCTTCCCTACCCCGGTGGGCCCGATCATGAGGATATTCTTGGGCATGACCTCATCGGCCATTTCGGGCGGGAGCTTTTGCCGCCGGATACGGTTGCGCAAGGCGATAGCCACCGCCTTCTTGGCATCCGGCTGCCCGATGACGTATTTGTCTAGTTCGCGAACGATCTCGCGCGGCGTCAGCTCATCTAGCGCCGGTTTATCGTCCACGGAGTTGTTGGGCAGATAAATCACCACCTCAGGAAAGCTCCTCGACAGTGACGTTGTCGTTGGTATATATGCAGATTTTCCCGGCGATCGCCATCGATTGATCGACAATCTGGCGCGCGGTCAATTTGGTGTTCTTCAGCAGCGCCGTGGCTGCGGAAATCGCGAAGGATCCGCCCGACCCGATGGCCGCCAGGGGTTCATCCGGTTCGATCACGTCGCCATTGCCGCTCAGGATAAAGATGTTCTTCGCATCGGCGACCAGGAGCAGGGCTTCCAGATGGCGCAGGATCTTGTCCGTACGCCATTCCTTGGCAAGTTCCACGACAGAGCGCGAGAGATTGCCGTTAAACTGCTCGAGCTTGGCTTCAAACCGTGCGAAGAGCGAAAACGCGTCGGCCGTGGACCCCGCGAACCCTGCAACGATCTTGTCGTTATAAAGCCTGCGCAGCTTCTTTGCGGATGATTTTAAGACCTCATTGCCGAGGGTTACCTGGCCATCGGCAGCCATGACGACTTTGCCGTCACGACGGACGCAGAGCACCGTCGTAGAGCGGATTTTCTGTTTCATTCTTGAAATTCCAGTCTAGCGCAATGGGTCCGGTAAGATTAAGAAAAGGCGTGGTCAGCGTCCGCCGCTAAGGTTTTGGTACGCAAGAGCCGGGGCACGTACGTCTTTTGGTACTGATGGCCGAACATTCCAAGATCGAATGGACAGACACGACGTGGAACCCGGTCCGCGGCTGTAAGAAGATCAGCCCCGGTTGTAAGCACTGCTACGCGCTGACGTTTGCGGAACGTTTTCGCGGGGTGCCCGCCCATCCTTACGAGCAGGGATTCGACCTCCGCCTGGTTCCGGAGAAGCTTTCCGAGCCATTCCTCTGGGCCAGCCCTCGCATGGTGTTCGCGAATTCCATGAGCGACCTGTTTCTGGATGAGGTTCCGGACGAATATATCCTGCGGGTGGCCCGGGTGATGCAAAAAGCGGACTGGCACATTTTCCAGGTGCTCACCAAGCGCGCGGACCGGATGGCGCGCATGCTCGAAACCAGCCTGCGGTTCGCCGCCGAACTTCCCAACGTCTGGTGGGGAGTAAGCGTGGAAGACCGGAAATACGGTTTGCCGCGAATCGACCATTTGCGCGCGGCGCCCGCCGTGACACGCTTTCTCTCCGTGGAGCCGCTGCTTGAAGACGTGGGTCCGCTGAACCTGGAAGGAATTCACTGGGTGATCGTGGGAGGCGAGAGCGGCCATGGAGCGCGACCGCTCGACCCGGCGTGGGTCGAGAAGGTGTTCCAGGCCTGCCGCGAAGCGCACGTACCGTTTTTCTTCAAGCAGTGGGGCGGGGTAAGGAAAAAGGTCGCCGGCCGGCTGTTGCACGGCCGGACGTATGACGAGATGCCGCCCGTTATCCGGGGTCCTTTCCCCACGCGGCAACAGCGGCTTGACGCCGGCGGACTGCGGGTGGAGCCGCCTGACAAATTTGTGGTCGTGAGTTGAAGTCAGGCCGTCGCCGGCCGCACTCTTACCGGTCTATCCTGACCCGCGACCGCCTCGTACGCCAGCCCCGCCAGCGCTGCTCCCGCGATGGGAGCGACCCAGAACAGCCAGACCTGCTGCAACGCCCAGCCGCCCACAAACAGCGCGGGAGCGAGACTCCGCGCCGGATTTACCGACGTATTCGTCACCGGAATTCCGATCAGATGAATCAGCGTCAGCCCGAGCCCAATCGCGATGGGCGCGAACCCCGCGGGCGCCCGCCCGTCCGTCGCGCCGAGGATGATGGTGAGGAACATAAACGTCAACACCACCTCGGTAATCAGACACGCGATTAAAGAATAGCCGCCGGGCGAGTGCAGCCCATACCCGTTTGACGCGAATCCCGCGCTGACATCAAATCCCGGCTTACCGGTCGCGATCACGAACAGTATGCCAGCTCCGATGCAGGCGCCGATTACCTGGGCCAGAATGTACGTGAACATTTCGGAAGCGGGAAAGCGCTTCGCCACCACCAACCCCACTGTTACCGCCGGGTTCAAATGACACCCGGAGATGTGACCGATGGCGTAGGCCATTGTGAGCACCGTAAGGCCGAACGCTAACGCCACACCGGCGAATCCGATACCCAGAATTGGAAATGCGGCGGCCAATACGGCGCTCCCGCAGCCCCCGAAAACGAGCCAGAACGTGCCGAGCATCTCGGCCGCGAATCGCTTTTGCAGTGACATGAATGGGATCTCCGATCAGGAGTATTATGTCACCGGCGTTTTCGGAATGATAGCCACGAATGCGAGGAACAACTTCCACGGAAATCCGTATATCAAGGCCAGGAGTACCCCATGCAAAAAATTGCGATTACCGCGTTACTGTTCGCGATGTGCGCGATGGCCGGGGACGTGTCGGGTAAATGGTCCGGCACGCTGGCCGTTGACGGCGGGGAGGGTTCCAAACCCGCATTTATCGTCCTCAATCAGGATGGGAGCAAGCTGACAGGCAGCGGCGGTCCGGACGAGTCGGAACAACATCCGATACAAAATGGCAAGGTGGATGGCGACCGGCTGACTTTTGAAGTGCCGGCCGGCAAGGGGACGTTCGTGTTCGACTTGAAGATCACCGGGGATGAAATAAAGGGGGATCTGCAGGTGAAGAGTGATAACGAAACCAAGACCGCCAAGGTCTCGCTGAGGCGAGTGGCTATTTAGACCGGCGGCAAGTAGGCGTCTGTGTCTGAGGGACACGTGGCGATAACCGCGCTCCTTTTTCTTCGGCATTGGCGCTGGAGCCGAAAAAAAGAAACGCGGCTACCGCCGCGTGTCCCCTTCCCGCGTCCCTTCGGAATGCGAGTGACCAAAGATCAGCGTCCACGTTATTTCCCGTGTCCCTTCAAATGTGAGTGACAAAAACGAGCGTCGTCGTTATTTGATTCTGAGGACGATTTTACCGAGCACGTGGCCTTGCTCCAGGCGTTCATGCGCTTTCGCCGCGTCGCCCAGGTCGAAGGCGGCGGCGATTGGGACCTGCAGCTTTTTCAGAGCCTCAATCGCCAGGCCAAGGTGTTCGAACTCCCGGACGCCTGGGACAGCGTCATATGGGATGATGCGGATTCCGGGCCGCCTCCTTAGCGCCGGCTCAACTCCGTTCGGGTAAGCCACTCGGCCCCCGGACCGGACGAGGGCGAGACAGCGCTCCAGCGCATCACCGCCGGTCAGGGCAAGCATCGCTGGGAATCCGTCCGGAGCGAACGAGCGCGCGGCCGCCTCTATGTCGCCGTGGTGTCCATCTACGGCACTGTCCGCGCCGAGACGCCGCACGAGCGCCACCCCATCCTCCCCGGAAGCGGTTGCGAATACCCGGGCCCCACGGAGTTTCGCAAACTGAATTGCCAAAGTACCCACCCCGCCCGATCCGCCGTGAATGATCAGCGATTCATCCTCTTTGATTTGCAGCGCATCGTCCAGGCCCTGGATGGCTGTCAGCCCGGTGGTCGGTATCGCGCCGGCATGGTGTATATCCAGCCCTCTCGGTATAGGTGCGACCTTATGCGCGTCGACGGCGACATACTCGGCGTAGAATCCGCCCTTCGGATTGTCGTAGCTATAGGAATACACGGCTTCGGCAATCTTAAAGCGCCGGACCTCCGCCCCCATCGCGGCGATCACCCCCGATCCATCGGTTCCCAGCACAAGGGGAAAATCCTTGCGTCCCCCGCCGGCCCGCATCTCGGCATCCCAAATTCCAACACCCGCCGTGTCGAGGGCGATCAGGACCTCCCCGTGGTCTAGCGACGGCACCGGCAGGGTGTGGATCTTCAGTACCTCAGGCCCTCCAAAGCGATCGATCGCGGCGGCGCGCATTCGCTCTGGAATATTTACTGCTTGTGCGTGGTGAGTCTCCGGATTGGGCTTCGTAGTTATGGCCACCGACGTGTCCCTCGAAGCGGCGTTGGTACAGGTTCGATGCCACTCGGCGGATGAATATCACTGGTGTTTCTGCCTTCGTTTTTAATGGTGCCATCCACATTCCGGTTTGTGCCATCTACCGTTAGATTCGGCTTGACATAACTAAACTGAACCGTTTAGTATTGCACTCAGGCGATGGAGGCCTGGTTCACCCATGATCCAAGTGAAGAACCTGGTTAAGAAGTTTGGAGAGTTCACGGCGGTCGATCATATTTCCTTCGAAGTAGGCCGCGGCGAGATTTTCGCATTTCTCGGGCCTAACGGCGCGGGCAAGACCACCACGATCAAGATGCTGACTACGCTGCTGCGGCCGACGAGCGGAACCTTGGAAATAGACGGTTTGGACCCCGGCGCACACCCCAACGAAGTGCGAAAACGGTTCGGGATCGTCTTCCAGGACCCTAGTCTGGATGGAGACATGACCGCCTGGGAGAACATGGAAATCCATGGGGTTTTCTACCACGTGCCGCGCAAGGTCCGTGTGGAACGAACAGAGCAGCTGTTGCGCTTGTTCGAGCTATGGGAGCGGCGGAACGATCAGGTGAAGCTTTTTTCGGGAGGCATGAAGCGCCGGCTGGAAATCGCGCGCGGCCTGCTGCACACCCCGAAGATCCTTTTTCTGGATGAGCCCACGTTGGGCCTCGATCCGCAAACCCGGAACCAGCTCTGGACGCATGTGAAGTACCTGAACCAAACCGAAGGCGTTACCGTTTTCCTCACCACGCACTATATGGATGAGGCCGAGCGTGTAGCGCAACGGATCGCGATTATCGATCACGGCAAAATAGTGGCGGAAGGGTCGCCCGAGGAGTTGAAGCGGCAGACCGGCAAGGAATCTTTGGAGGATGCGTTTCTGGTGCTCACCGGATCAACGGTTCGGGAGGAGTCGGCGACCAACGCGGACCAAATGAGGCAAATGGCGAAAATGTGGGGGAATCGACGATGAGCGTAATCTATGTTTTGTGGCTACGGGAATTGAAGCGATATATTCGATCGCGTGCGCAGATCGTCGCATCGCTCGGGCAGCCGCTGCTCTATCTGGTTGCGCTTGGCTTCGGCCTGGGGCCCGTGTTCCAGAAAGCGGGGCAAGGCAACTACGTCCAGTTCGTCGCTCCCGGCATCATTGCGATGACGGTGCTGTTCAGCTCGATATTTTCGGGGATGGGTCTGCTGTGGGACAGGCAGTTCGGCTTTCTCAAAGAAACGCTGGTGGCCCCGGTTCCACGCGTTGAAGTGATGCTGGGCAAAGTACTCGGCGCGGCGACCGTTGCGATGATTCAGGGGCTGCTGGTAGCGATCGTGTGTTTTATCGCGGGCTTTCGTGTAGTGGACGTGAAGGCGGTTCCGGCCGCGCTGCTGTTCATGGGGCTGATCGCGTGTTTATTCTCCGCGCTTGGGACGGCGATCGGCTCAGCAATCGAAAACATTCAGGGCTTCCAGCTGGTGATGAACTTCCTGGTGATGCCGATCTTCTTCCTGTCCGGCGCGTTGTTTCCACTCAGCAACCTGCCCGGCGTTCTCAGCGTGGTTACCAGGCTCGATCCGCTGGCGTACGGCGTCGATGGGCTTCGCACGACGCTCATCGGCATCTCGCACTTCGGCCTCGCAGCCGACTTATCGGTTCTCGTTGTGATCACAACGATACTGCTCTTCACCGGTAGCTATCTGTTCTCGAAGATCCAGGCCTGAGATGACGCGAACACGGAGCGCAAGCGCGCACCAGAAGGTCCTGGACGCGGCGATTGAATTGGTTTCGGAGCGCGGCGTGGATGCGACCAGCATGGATGCTATCGCCGCAAAATCCGGCGTGAGCAAGGCGACCATTTACAAGCACTGGGCCGACAAGCACGCCTTGCTCCTGGAGATGATGGCGGAGGTGCATGGCTTGCACACACGCCCCCTTTTCGATTCAGGCGATACCAGAGCCGATATGGTCGCGGTGTTGTCATATAGACCGCCGGAGAATACCGAGATTCGGGAACGAATCATGCCTCACTTCATGGCGTACTCGGCGACCAATACCTCATTCGGGCTGGCTTGGCGCAACGCGGTGATGGAGCCGCCCCGCCAGGAACTGAAGAATCTGATGAAGGTGGGAATCAAGAGGGGAGAACTGCCGCGTGGACTCGATTTCGATTTGACGCTGGCATTACTGCTGGGCCCGATTATTTACTGGAAGGTCTTTCTATCGAAAACAGCGGAGGATCCCCTGAGCTTGGCGGAAGGCGTCGTAGATGCATTCTGGAGGGCTTTCGGGCTGAAGAAACGATTTCAGGCAAACCTGCACGAGGTCGGAGCCGCGTTGGAAAGCGCAGGCTCGCGGCAGCCGGAACGGAAATCTCCTCAATCCCATAGGGATTAAGACATTCATGGTATTCTGAGTCCAGTGGAAACTCTGGCGGGATTCCTGATCGCGCTTGCGATCGGCATGACGGGTGTCGGCGCGGGCAGTATCACCGCTCCCATCCTCATCCTGTTTTTCAATGAGCCGGCGCCTGAAGCGGTCACCATCGCACTGGTTTTCGGCACTGTCGTCAAACTTGTCGCGACGCCGATTTATCTGTCGCGCGGGCAGGTGAACTTCCGGGTCCTCGGCTATCTGGCGTTAGGAGGGCTGCCCGCCGTTCTGGCCGGCAGTCTGCTCCTGAATTCCATGGCTAAAGCATCGCTCAACCAGCCGGTGCTCATAATTGTTGGCGTAACCGTTGTCCTTGCCGCCACCGCCACGCTGTGGCGCAGCATGCAAACGAAGGTGGAAGCCAAGCCGATCGCTCTCAAATGGCTGCCGTGGATCGTCGCGCCGATCGGACTCGAAGTGGGCTTCTCTTCAGCCGGAGCGGGCGCGCTCGGAACGGTGGCCCTCATGCGCTTCACCAGTCTGCTCCCGGCCGAGGTTGTCGGCACGGACCTGGCGTTTGGACTGATGCTCTCCGTCGTCGGCGGCGGCATCCACGCCAGTATGACCGGTGTGCCCTGGCCGATCCTGACGAAGCTGCTGATCGGGGGCGTGCCCGCGGTGCTCATTGGAACGCAGCTCGCGACGGTGCTCTCGCCGCGAAAGATGCGGCTCGCGTTGTGCGTCTGGCTTATTTATATCGGGTCCCAGCTTTCCTACCGCGCGCTGCAGCAGCCTAACGCGCCGGCGCCGGTCAAAGTCACTCGGGTACGCTAGGCTTTACCGAACGCGCCGGAAGCGCAGGTCCCAGACGCGGGGTTCGCCGATGCTCATTTCAGCGATCCGCCCGGTCGAATCGCGCAGGAAACGCACACTGCTGAGCGAGCAGCGGAACGCGTCCCGGTAT
>JAOAPQ010000620.1 GCA_025462965.1 Bryobacterales bacterium | reverse complement strand
TCATCCCGGTCGCCAACGATCAACCGGGCGTGGGTGCGAGAGTGGAATGGCAAGGAGCGGGTATCGTGGTGCCGCTCCGAAAAGCAACGCCCGAGCGCCTTCGCGCGGCAATTCGGCAGGTCCTGGATATTCCGAAGTACAGGGAGAATGCCCGCCGTCTGCAAGCTGCGCTCAACAAGGTCAATGGCTTGGAAAGAGCAGCGGATCTGATCGAAGCAGCATTCCGCCAGAGCGGAAACCGCTCTCATGAGCTCTGATTTTACTTGGTCATTCAGCGCCGTACGGGCAAAATGGGAACAATAACTTAATCAGCAAATCACTAAATGATTTACTGCCAATACGATTTGCCGCGCTTCAATTTAAGAGGTTCTGAATTCACCATTCCCGAGAGTCCAGCACGTGTAACTATGCCGTCGTATTTAATTACTAGATCGGTCGCTGGTCGCCCGTCTTGATCCACGAGGTGTTCCTTGATCGTGAACGTGATTCTCGATCCGGAAACCTCCACAGGCACCACAACGGGAATGCGTGGTCCCCCCTCGGCATCCTGGACCGCAGCATAGTAGCGACCACCGCCAGCTTTCATGATCCAGACCTCGGTTCCAACAAGATCGCCACTCTCTCTGACGTAACGCATATCGGTGAAAAAGCCAGTTACGCTTGGCTCGCGCTCTTGTGCTCCCGAACTGGAGGTCGCCACGAGAAATAAACTGCACACCAAAACACTCAGCGTCATCTTTATCGTCTTCGCGCCCGAACCCGGTCGCACCGTGGAACTGATCACCATTCCCCTCCCTAAACCGTCAGCTCGTACCCCAACCTTCGCATTCCCTCAATAATCCCCAGCCGCACGGCCCCCACTTCGTCGCTGGAAAGCGTCCTATCCGCCGCTCCCACCGTGAACCGGAACGTCACGCTCTTACTATCCGATTTCTGATACTGCCCCACATACTCGATCCTCTCGAGCAGCGGACCCGCCAGTGCCGCCATCTTATCCTGCAATTCACCCACGAGCTCCCGCGTCGGCGCCAGCACCGTCAAATCGAATCCGCTCGAGGGATACCGCCGCAGTGGCACGTACTTCGATGCCCGCCGCTCATGCGGCTGAAGCAACCGTAGATCCAGATCCAGAATCGCCGCGCGGCCTTCTATGAAAGATGGGTGCAGCTCAAACAGCCGCCCCACCACGGCGCCCCCCGCCAACACCTCCGCCGTACGCCGCGGATGCTCAAAGCCCCGAGCTTCCGCCGGACGCACCCGCACCTCCGCGGCTAATGCCTCCGCAACGCGTTTCAGCTCCAGCAACCCGCTCTCCTCGCCATAAAGCGCCGCCGCCAGATGCGGCACTTCCTCCGGCAGTCCTTGATCGCGGCGGTGAATCTCCCTGCCGATTTCGAACAGCCGGAACGAATCGAGGTGTTTCCGGTTCTCCACCAGATTCGCGTAAATGCCGGGAATCAGCGACGGCCGCATCACGCTCTGATTCGCGGCGATCGGATTCAGCACATGCACCAGCGCCGCCGGATCGAAGCCCATTTGCGCAGCCTGTTCCTCGCTCAGAAACGAATAGTTATGGACCTCCGTGAAGCCTTGCGACGCAAGCATTCCACGCGCGCGGCGGTAATACGTGCGTTCGGGGAAATCGGGCGGTACGGTCGAGAGCACGGCCGGAGGCTTCGGCTCGATCGAGTCGTACCCGATCATCCGCCCCACCTCTTCCACCAGGTCATCCGCCACCGACACATCCTTGGTTGCGCGCCACGAAGGCACTGTGACCTCAAAGTCGTCCGAGACCCCAAATCCCAGCCGCACCAGAATGGCCCGCACTTCTTCCGCGGGAACCGGACGCCCCAGCTTGCGCGCCAGCCAGTCCAGCTTCAGCCGGACCTTCGGCGGCGCCGGCATCTCGCGCTTCCAATCCGCCACGCCGCCCGCCAGCCGCGCGCCTGGACACACCTCGCGCATCAGCGCGATCGCACGAGCCAGCGCTCGCGTCGTGTTCTCCGGGTCCTGCGCCTTCTCGAACCGCATGGAAGCGTCCGTCCGGATCTTCAGCGCGGATGACGTCTTGCGAACGCTCGCGGCATTGAAATTCGCCGCTTCCAGCACGATGCTCGTCGTCCTTTCCGAGATCGCGCTATCCAGGCCGCCGATCACCCCGGCAATCCCCACGGGGCCGCGCGCATCCGCGATGACCAGATTCGCCGGCGTCAGTGCGTACTCTTCGTGATTCAGCGCCGTCACGCGCTCGCCATCGCGCGCCGGCCGCGCCGTGAGGGTGTCGCCGTTGAGCAGCGCGCGGTCGTAAGCGTGCATCGGCTGCGCGAGTTCGGACATGATGTAGTTCGTCATGTCCACAATATTGTTGATCGGGTTCAGCCCGATTGCGCTCAACCGGAATTGCAGCCATAAAGGCGATGGCGCGACCGTAATGTTTTCAAAAACGAGCGCGCTGAACCGCGGACAGAGCTCCGGATCATCGCTTGCCACACGGATCACCGCATCGCCCGCAGGCAGCAGAGAAACGTCGACAGGATCGGTCAGCGTGCCGCCCGTGATGGCCGCAACCTCGCGCGCCATGCCGTAGTGGCCCCACAGATCCGGCCTGTGCGTGAGCGACTTATTATCGATCTCAATAATGGAATCGGTAGGCGTAAACACCTGCTCTACGGCCATCTCCACGATCGCCGAGTGGTCGCGATTGATCCCGGCCTCTTCAGCGCTCGCCAGCATCCCGTCGCTCTCCACGCCCGCGATCTTTTTCTTTCCAAGCGGAACATAGATCGTCTCGATACCGGCCCTGCAATTCGGCGCGCCGCATACCACTGTCTTCGTGCCGTACTGCTCCGTCTCCACAATCGCCTTAACGTTGTGGCTCTCGGGAATCGGTTCCACCGCAAGCACACGCGCCCTGCATGCGCCTTTGGCCCCGTACTCCTCGACGCCTTCGCTCTCCGCGGTGCGAATGGTAATCAGCCGTTCCAGGTCCCGCGCCTCCACGGCGAGGCCGTCCACCATCTCCCGAATCCAGTTGTAAGAGAACTTCATGTGTACTCAGAACTGCCGTAGGAAGCGCAAATCGCCTCCCATCAGGTGTCGAATATCGTCGATCGCGTACCGCATCATGACCAGGCGGGTGAGCCCCAGCCCGAACGCGAAGCCGTTCCACTTGTCGGGATCGATTCCGCTCATCCGCAGCACGCGCGGGTTAATCAATCCGCACGGCAGCAGCTCCACCCAGCCGCTCTGCTTGCACACCGGGCAGCCCGGCCCGCCGCAAATCAGGCACTGGATATCCAGCTCGAACCCAGGTTCCACGAACGGAAAGAACCCCGGCCGCAGCCGCACCGTTACCTCGCGCCGGAACACCGCCGTCAGCAGCGTCTTCATGAAGTAAATCAGGTTCGCGACCGATATGTCCCGGTCGATCATCATGCCCTCGAGCTGGTAAAACGTATGCTCGTGCGATGCGTCAACGCTCTCGTTCCGGAACACGCGGCCCGGCGCAATCATGCGAAGCGGCAGCGGGAGCGTCTCCATCCCGCGCACCTGCACGGGCGACGTATGCGTCCGGAGCAGGTTCCCGCCATCGAGCCAGAACGTGTCCTGCATGTCCCGCGCCGGGTGGTCGGCCGGAATGTTCAGCGCGTCGAAGTTATGATATTCGTCCTCGACCTCGCGCCCATCCAGCACCGTGAATCCCAATGACCGGAACAGATCCTCGATCTCCTCCTGAATCTGCGTCACGGGGTGCAAGCTCCCTGGCCGTATCCCCGGCGCTGGCAGCGTCAAATCGAGCCACTCGGATTCCAGGCGTGCGCCCAAAGCTTGGCCCGCGAACTCCTCCTGCCGCGCTGCCAACGCCGTTTCCAGCGTTTGCTTCGCCGAGTTCAGCAGCTTACCGATCCGCGCGCGCTCTTCCGCCGGGATCTTGCCCATGTCTTTGCTGACCGCGGCAAGCGACCCCTTCCGCCCCAGCACTTCGACGCGAACCGCCTCCAACTCTTCCGGATTCCGCGCCGCTTCGATGCGCGCAAGCGCATTCGCCTGCAGCTCAGCCAACGATCCCTCGATCATCCGCTATGCCGCCGCGGGAATGAACGGCGTCTCGGCCTTGCCCAGCTCCAGCCCCAGGTGATTGATATAGAACAGCAGCAGGGCATCCGGAAACTCGCCCTGGAATTTGTCGTAGACGCGCGCTTCCCAACCTTCAGTCAGATAGGGCGCGGCATCCAGGTCCTTTACAAAGAACCCGTCTTCATGCGGAATCCCGAGGAAATTCAGCACGGCCACAATCAGATCCAGGTGCGACACCAGCACCGCCTGTGAAAGGTCCGTCGCGAATTCTTCGTCGCGCGCGCCCAGCCGTTCCCAAAGCCGCGGAGCCGCTTTGCGCAAATTCTCCGTGTTCAGCTTCGATAGGTGCAGACGAAACTTCAGCCTTTCGAATAGCTGATACGTCCGCAATTTGCCGATCGATATTCCGCGAAGAAGCTGTGAAAACCGGTCTTCCCCCAGGTTCAGGAAGACATCCGAAAGCTGCATGAAGGAAAGCGTAACACAGTGCGCTAGAATGAAGAGTTTGCCTAACAATATCATCATCTTGGGTGCCCAGTGGGGGGACGAGGGAAAAGGAAAGATCGTTGACCTCCTCTCGCACGGGTTCGACATCGTTGCCCGTTACCAGGGGGGCCACAACGCGGGTCACACCATCCTGATCGGCGACCGTAAGTTCGTTCTGAAGCTCATTCCGAGCGGCATTCTACACCCCGGAAAGCGCGCCGTCATTGGCAACGGTCTGGTCATCGATCCCGCCGCGCTCCTCACGGAAGCGGACGCGCTCGAAGCCGCTGGTGTCGACGTACGCGGCCAGCTCCGCATCAGTAACCGCGCTCACGTGCTCTTCCCGTGGCACCGCACCATGGAGAAGCGCATCTCGATCGGCACCACGTCGCGCGGCATCGGTCCGTGCTACGAAGACAAAGCCGGCCGCCGCGGCATTCGCATATCCGACCTGCTCGATCCCCGGATCTTCCGCGTCCTGTTCGACTGTCTCGTAATCGAGAAGACGCGCATCGAAGAAGCGTTCGGGATCCACGAGCCCATGGATTATGCCGCTATCCGCGCCGAGTACGAAGCGTTTGCCGTGCGCATTCAGCCGATGGTCTGCGACGCCGCGCAGTTCCTCGGTGACGCCCTCGCCAAGGGCGAGTCTGTTCTTTTCGAAGGCGCGCAGGGCACCATGCTCGATCTCGATCACGGCACCTATCCGTTCGTCACGTCATCCAGCGCCACCGCCGGCGGAGCGTGTACCGGGACTGGCGTGCCGCCCACACGCATCGCAGGCATTCTGGGCGTCTCCAAGGCCTACATCACGCGCGTAGGAGGAGGTCCCTTCCCAACCGAAGCCCTCGACGCTGCCGGCGACGCGATTCGCAATCGCGGCAATGAGTTCGGTTCCGTGACCGGCCGTCCCCGCCGCTGTGGCTGGTTCGATGTGCCGCTCCTGCGGTATTCCGCCATGGTGAATGGCTTCGATTCGCTGATCATGACCAAGCTCGATGTGCTCGATGAACTGGAGCGCATACCCGTGTGCGTCGAGTACCGCGGTGTCTCCGGGATGCCGGCCACTGTGGCGGGCCTGGAGCGGATCGAACCCGTATACGAATACCTGCCCGGCTGGCAAAGTTCCACGGAAGGAATTTCGCATCTGGAAGACCTTCCCTCTGCGGCGCGCGACTATATTAAATTCCTGGAAAATCGTACCGGCGTGGAAATCGGTTGCATCTCTACCGGCCCCGAGCGCAATCAGACGATTGTACGCAGCGGCACACGCTTCTACGAGCTGGCGTTCGCATCCCGCTAGCAATTTGGCACGATCCGTGCTCCAGTGGTACGCATGAGGACGTTTTTCCTCCTGTTTGGCGGCTCTCTGACCCTCGTCGCTTCAGAGAATCCGCGGGAACTTGTTCGTAAGGCGATTGAAAACTACCAGCGCGATGCGCAGGCTGCGCTTCGGTACACCTACAGGACCACCGACACCAACCCGAAGGGCACAGAGGTCACGCAGGTAATACCGATCAATGGTACCCATTATGAGCGGCTGATCGCGAAGAATGGCCGCCCTCTCACGCCTGACGAAGAAAAAAGCCAACGGGAAAAATACGACGAGGCCGTCAGGAAGCGTGCGAGCGAAAGCCCGGAAGAACACGCTAAGCGCATCAGTAAACACAAAGAGAAAAGCAGCTTTCTTCGAGATGTTCCCGACGCCTTCGATTTCACCATGCTGCCTCCGGAAACGATCGATGGCCGCCCCGCGCACGTGATTCAGTGCGTCCCCAAGCCCGACTACCAGCCTCGCGATACGAAGTGTAAAATGTTCTCCAAACTGAATGCGAAGATCTGGATCGACAAGGAAGATCTCCGGATGGCCAGGGCGGAAGCGAAAATTGTCGATACGATGTCGATCGGCTGGTTCATGGCTCGTATCTGCAAGGGCGGCCACATTGAACTCACCCAGAAACGCGTAGCTGAGGATGTATGGCTTCCGAAGACGATTGACATCAACGGCAGCGCCCGAATCCTGTTGGTGGACGACAAGAAGGTCGACGAGCAGATCATATTCGACGGCTTCAAACGCGTTGCGCGCCTCCCGGCTGAACTGTCCGCGGCCGTCCGCTAGGACACTAGGACACGCGGCGGCAGCCGTGTTCTTCCGCTGCCACCTAAAAAAAAGACCGGCGAAGCGAGCGAGCCTTGAGTTTACACTGCCGCATCAGGACATCCCAGAAACCTGAATTCCTTAGACGGTTCATCGCCGCCCCGGTTGGGCAGCTCGATTTGCGATACTGGCAAGCGACGGTAACGCGAGGAGGTGCAGATTGAAGTCCGCAATGAACCGGATTGGGATCGGAGCGTTATGGATTGCCGGCGCCGCGTCGATCTGCGCGCAGGACGGCCTTCGGGGTCACTGGAGCGGCTCGATCGAAATACCCGATCATCCTCTTGCCATAGAGATCGATCTGGATAAGGCCGCGAATGGGTGGGTAGGTTCGATGTCGGTACCCGCGCAGAACTCGTCTGGTCTTACGCTCGATGCGATTACGTTCACGAAAGGAAAGTGCGAGTTCCGCATCAAAGGCGCGCCGGGCGATCCGTCCTTCGCAGGCACTCTCTCCGCCGACAACAAGACAATCGCCGGCGACTTCGTGCAAGGCCCTGGTACGTTCCCGTTTAAACTTAGCCGCACTGGCGAGCCAAAAGTCGAGGTCATGAAGCCCAGTCCCCCGGTCGCGAAGGAATTCCTCGGGACCTGGGAAGGCACCCTCGAAGCCGGTCAACCGTTACGGCTCGTGTTGACGATATCGAACGATCGAAACGGAGCCAAGGCCGTCCTGGTTAGCCTTGACCAGGGCGCCAGCGACATTCCGGTGACCGCTATCGATCAGAAGGAATCCAAGCTCACGCTTGGTGTGAAAATGGTCGGCGGGCGGTACGAGGCCCAGATCAACAAGGATGGTTCGGAGCTAAACGGCACGTGGACCCAGGCAGGCCACGATCTTCCCCTGAAACTCAAGAAGGCGGCCACGCCTTAAGCGTCCGTAGCCGGCGTCCTGCGCGCACCCAAGGTGCCATGATCTACCATGGTGATGGATGGATCACATCGCACATCTTGTCGTGACCTACGGTTACCCCCTCATATTCCTTCTCGTCTTTATAGATCAGGCCGCCGTTTCCATCCCGTCGCCGCCTTTCGTTACCACCATGGGCGTGCTCGCTTCCAGCGGCCGGTTCAATATCTGGTCCGCCTTCGTTGTAGTCTTTGGAGCGGCGCTCCTCGCGGATTGTCTTTGGTTCGGCATCGGGGTGTACACTGCCAACGGCCTTCTCAACCCAAGGCGCTCCACGCACTGGAACGAACGATTCTCAAAGATTTCCGCTCGTATCCGTCGAGGAGTGCTCGGCGCGACACTCACCGTCAAGTTCTCGCTCCTGCCCAGCGCATTGGTGCCTTTAGCGGCAGGCTCAACGCTGGTTCCCGTCCGCCGCTTTTTATACGCGGCCACCATAGGTAACTTGGCTTGGACCGTTGTGTTTTTAGTCGGCGGTTTTACCGCGGGCTACACCGTCATGAATTTCTTCGGGCATCGGGATCTCCTGGTCGCAACAACGCTCGGATGTTGTCTGATCCTGGTCCTGCCTCGCGCATTTCGGACGCTCTTCCGACTAGGCTAGAGCCGCTGGCGATTGGGACTCATTCCGGGCTCGGACGATTTCGCGCCGCGCCTTAAGATACCCGAAGAACTCCGCGCCCTCGCGCAGTCGTCGCACCAGCATTTGCCGGCTCGTCGCCATTTCGCCCACAAAACGCAAAATCGGCATCGAACGGAAATAGAAGCGCCGGTACATATGCTCCACGGCCTCTTCGATCTGGTCAGGCGAAAGGTGTGGGTATCTTAGCGCGGAGATCTGGACGCCGCTGCCTGACACCATGACCCTGCTGTCAACCCAACTATTGTCGACCGCCTGGCGATACAACTCGGTACCGGGATAGGGTGACGCGATCGAAACCTGAATCGAGAACGGGTCCAACTCCATCGCAAACCGGATCGTCTCCTCGATCGTCTCCGGGGTTTCGACCGGCAGCCCGATCATGAAAGTTCCATGAACTCTGACGCCCAACCTGCGGCAGTCGCGCATGAACCTGCGAGCCGTTTCGAGTCGCAGACCCTTCTTCATCCCGTTCAAAATATTCTGATTCCCTGATTCGAAACCGACCAGCAGCAGTCGCAGCCCGTTATCGCGCAGTTGCCGCAGCGTTTCGTAGTCCAGGTTTGCGCGCGCGTTGCAGGACCATGTCAGCTTCAGCTTTTTCATGCCCTTCGCGATTTCTACCGCGCGCTCCCGGTTGATCGTAAATGTGTCGTCGTCGAACATCCATTCGCGAACCCGATCGCCGAACAGATCCTTCCCTATCTCGACCTCCCGAATAACGGCCGCCGGAGACTTTGTGCGATACGCATGGCCGCCGATCGTTTGCGGCCACAGGCAGAACGTGCATTTCGCCGGGCAGCCGCGGCCGGTGTAGAACGACATGTAGGGATGCAGAAGGTAGCCGCTGAAATAACTCTCCAGGTTGAGATCGCGATGATATACGGGCAGTACACTCGGCATCGAATCCCAGTCATGCAGTAATTCGCGTTCCGCGTTGTGATGAACGCGATCGTCCGCATCGCGATAACTCAGGCCGCGGATTTCACTCCACGGCTTACCTTGCGCAAGCTCGAGGCACGTGTAGTCGAATTCATTCCGGCAGACGAAATCGATTGCCGGTGCATCGCGCAAGGTAGGGCCGGGGAGTACCGCAACATGAGCGCCAACGAAGCCCACGTGTGCATGCGGGTTCTTGGCCTTGATCGCCTCGGCACACTTGATGTCGTTGTTCAGTGATGGTGTGCTCGTATGAAGAATGAACAGTTCGTATTGGTTTGCAATTTTCAGCACGTCGTCCACCGTCTGATGATGCGGTGGGGCGTCCATCAGCTTGCTTCCCGGCACCAGTGCCGCGGGTTGCGCAAGCCATGTGGGAAACCAATATGAGGAAATCTCGCGTTTCGCTTGATACCGCGATCCCGCCCCGCCGTCAAATCCATCGAAAGAGGGCGGGTTCAGGAAAAGGGTCTTCCGCATAGGGCGATACCACTGCATTCCACATACCACGTGGAAGCGTGCCCGCGGCCCATACGTAGCCCCCGCCACAGATCAGCGTGCAAGAAAACCGATTCCGCAAACGATGCATAAGACGCCTGCCCATCGCTTCCAGCTCACTTTCTCCTTGAGAACGATCCTGGCGCAGATCGTCTCGAGCACAAAAATGCCGGCCGTCGCGGGAACTGCGAAGCTGAGCTCCTCCATCGATAGCAAGACCATGAAAGCTAAAAACGAAACGAAATCCGCTGCCACCGCGCCGATCACGAACCGGTTTTGAGCGATTGCCTTAAGCGCTTTTCCCAACGCATTGGGTCGAAAATCGCGCATCTCCCCATGCCGTCGCATGCCCAGGGACTTGAGCAGATCGGCTGCGCTCGTAGAGATCACGATAATTGCGAGAGGGACCCATTTCATAGATGTCGGTTTGTGGTGCGGGCAGGCGTGCGACTCACGAGCACGATCCCGAGGACAATGAGACTGATCCCAAACCATCGCCCGCGCGAAATCACTTCCCCCAGAAGCAGCCAGCCCGCAATCGCTGCTAAGGCATACCCGATGGAGGTGATCGGCGCCACATAGCTCAGATCCGCCCAACTGAACAAAGCCATCTGCGCAAGCAGCCAGATCAAATAGAAAGTCATGCCGGTCGCAACCCAGAGAGTCAAAATGGCATGCGCGTCGGCCCAATGACGAAGGCCCAGTCTGAGGCAAATGTCCCCGGAAAGATTAGAGCCGATTACAAGAAACAGGAAGAGAGGTGTCCTCCACCGCAGCCAGTTCGCGGTTTGCATCTCCCCACGATTATCGGCGAATTGGTGACCATATTCCCACTGTCACATTCCCGTTGTCACATGGATAAAAAGCTCGCGAGCAGAATAAAGCTCGGCACGAGACAGCCCCACTTCTTCGGCGTTTGCCAGAGAGCCGCGCCCGAAGCACCCCGGTACGTCAAACACCAGCAAGGCTGCAAGCACAACCCAGAGAGTTCTTTCGATCCGCCACCATTTTCTTTGGAACTCGAGGTCTGACCCGACCGCAATTTCATCGTTGACCTTCGAGACATTTTCCTCAACCCGTTTAGTCGGAATCGCGGCAGGCATATTACTGTTTCTCCTCCTTCTCGATTACCGTGATCTCGCCGTCCCTTTCGAGAATGGCGTATCCAATCTGATCGAGCCTTTCCATTCCTTTGTCCCGGGCCGCAGCCATTACGTCGTCGTCTTGCAATAGCATCTTTTTCATCGCTTCCCCCTGCCACCGGCCATCTTTCAGCAGCACCAGCGGGGTTCCATCGAGGAACTTGCCGATTGTTTCCGACCGCTGCCGAAGCCATGCAAATATGAAGTGGCGCCTGCGATAGACGCAATCTGTAACATAGCGTTCGTGAGTGAGCGGTCATTGGCCACCATCGCCGTCAGCGTCACGCCGCCCATGTAGAAGATAAGAACGAACTCGAAAGGAGTTATCTGCTTGCCCGGCCTGCGGCCCGCAACCCGAACCATCAGCACCAGAAAAAGATAACCGAAGATCGCGCGGAGGAAGGCTGCCATCGCTGAACTTGCGCCAACGGGTTGCTACGGCGTGTTTGCAAGCAAGGCAGGTGCCACGTACCACCCAAACGGCGAACCCACGAGCTAGGCGGCGCGGGCCTGCGTAAGGCTGCGTACGCACCGCCGCGGTTCAGCGATGCGGATGCAGCAGGCCGAAGGTACCGCTTTCCCGTCTTTCGGCCATATCCGCTCCGGACAGCGCGCGCGTTTTTCCGATGGGGGCGCGTTGCGCGAGCGCGCTCTGGACGCCTGTGCGTTCTCGCGCCCAGGCGCGATTGGAAGCGGCGGGTTTCCGCGAGGCGCGTGCGCCGCAATACTACCGTCTTAAAAACTTCTTCGTCGCCTCAGCGGTTGTATATACTACGCCAACGATGAGCAGGCGGCCGGTGTATCCCCCAACGGGGCTGTCAAAATCCCACGCGACGTCGTGTCCTTCCCGCGCGAGGTTTGCCCACTTCGAGGCTTTCGATGCGTTCTGCTCAAGCCAGAAATGTTTGTGCTCATCCGTAAACGCGCGCAGGTTTGAGCGACCCAACCGCT
>JAOAPQ010000605.1 GCA_025462965.1 Bryobacterales bacterium | reverse complement strand
CAAATCGGGGCGTGTAAGCGATGCCGATGACGGGAGCGAAGTTGTTCTTGTCCGCATGAACGCCGCTGCTGCTCAGAGTGACAGGTGCCTGCGAGAGCACCAGAGAAGCCGGCCCGACTTTGGCAGGGTCGACCGTCAGAAGCTGGTTGGTTCCCAGAAGGACCGGGCCCACGCCGGGAATGAAGTTGGTCGCGTCCTGCCGCGTCTGGTACACATTGGACGGATATTCGTAGCGGATTCCGTAGTTCAGCGTTACGTTGTCCCTCACCTTGTACTGATCCTGCCAGTAAACGTCCCACGGGAAGCGATCCCAATAGGCAAGGGTGTTGCCGGTCTTGAAGGTCGACGTATTGACCTGGCCTGCGGCGAAATCCGCCCAGCTGAGGAAGCTGAACGATCCCCGTTCGTTGCTATCCAAGTAACGGCGCGCCTGCTCGCGGCGGATGTGATAGCCCATGCGGAAGGAATGCTTGCTCTTCCCGAATGGCGCGACCCATGAGATGTTGTCGAAAATCTCGGTGGTGTTCGTGATGCGCCCTTGCGGCAGATTGGTAGTACTGCCGAGCGGCGCGAACCCCCCGCTAATCGTGATTCGCGGCAGGCCGGAATCCTGAATGTTCTTGCTGCCATCCACCACGCCGGCCAGGGGCGTCCCGTTGTTCTGGAATATCGTCGCGGCGTTCAGCCCGGTGTCCTGCACCGTGATGAACGTCTGGTTGCGCGAGTAGCCCAGGCGTAACTCGTTCAAGATCGTTGGGCTGAAGGTGTGGTTCTCGGTCAATACCCCGTTGCGGCTGACCGGTGTGTTTCCGTTACCGCCTTGGGTCGGCAACGCTCCCGGTGTGAATGTCGCGCCCTGGTAGTCGGCGAACCGGGCGCTCAAGTGGTCGTTTTCGGTGAAGTTGTGGTCCACCTTGATCAGGCCGGTATGGTCGAATGTCGTCGAGCCGACATTCACGATGTAATTGTTCGTGCCGGCAGTGTTCGGGACCGGCCAAAAACTCAGCAGCGCCTTCGAGACGGGATCCGTAACCTGGGCCCGCTGGTCAGCGGTGGGTACCAGAGTCAAACTGGGCGTTGGCGCTACCTGCCGGAACTGTTCATAGGAGGCGAAGAAAAAGGTCTTGTTCTTCCGGATCGGGCCGCCCACGGTGCCGCCGAACTGGTTCCGGTGGAGGGGCGTCTTCGTGCCGCGCGACTTGTTTACGAAGAAATCGGTCGCGTCGAGATCGGAATTGCGGAGATATTCGAACAGCGTACCGTGCACCATGTTTGTGCCGCTCTTGGTAATGACGCTCACCTGCCCGCCCGACCCTCGCCCGAACTCGGCCGTCGACACGCTCGTCTGCACCGAAAATTCCTGAACGGCGTCCCCGATGCGGAAATTGTTCAGGTTCGAGTTGACCTGAGTGTCCATATTGCTGGCGCCGTCCCAAAGGTAGACATTCGATTGGGATCGCGCGCCGGCGACATTGAAACTGAGCACCTGGGTACCCGTTGCGGTCGGCAGGACTCCCGGTGTGATCAGCGCCAGATCTAGCGCCTGCCTGCCGTTCAACGGCATGTTTCCTATGTTCCGGCTGTCCACGACGCTGCTCAGGGTGCTCTTATCGTTTTCGAGCAGCGGCGCAACGTCTTCCACCTGAATGGACTCACTCGCGCTTCCCACTTCCAGCGTCAAGTCAAGGTGTGTGTTCTGGTCCACCTGAACCAGGACCGAAGAAACGTTGACTTTCTTGAATCCGCCCGCTTCAGCTACGAGAGAATAGGTCGCTGGAGCGAGTCCAAGGAACTGGAATTCGCCCTGGGCGTTACTCTTCGTGGTGACCGCGGCGTTTGTGGCGGTGCTCGTCAGCGTCAGCGTTACTGACGGAACCACGGCCCCGGAGGAATCCTTTACTGTTCCCGAGACGGTTCCAACGGGCGAGCCAAACATCTGGAGCGCACCCAAAAAGGAGAGCAGGACAGCCTTCACTGCGTTTTTCATACACTTCACCCCTCAAATTGGCGTACCGAAGCAAAATTAACCGAAGTGTAGCTTTGGAGAAGGGGTAAGTCAACGGTTAACAAAGTATCCAGCCATAGAACTTTGTTATAGGGCTTATTGGGTATGTGAGTCGCCGCACTTTTCATTGAACTTTAACGTCCAGGCGACTCGGAATCCGGTAGTCTCTTGTAGTGACCCGAAAATCCCTGATTCTCGCCGCCAGCGTGCCCGTGATCGGCATACTGGCGGCCGCGTCTACGGCCTTGTTTCCCATCCTCAAATCCAACGCGCGAATCGGCAAACAGGATACCGGATTCTTCCTGCTCCCGACTAACCAGCTCCTGCAGCCATGGGGCGAGCAGGCCATGATTAAAGGCCGCCCGGTGGACGCGGCTCTTGATAGCCGCAAGCAGATTCTCGCCGTCCTCAACACCCGCGGCATCGAACTGTTCGACGCCTCCACCAGCGCGCCGCTTGGCCGCATCGCCGCCAAGTCCACGTCCTACACCGGCGTCGCGTTTCGCCCGGGCGATCGCGAGATCTGGGCCGGCGAAACCGGACGCTCGGGCGGCGACGATCTGCTGATCACGCCTATCTCCGAAACCGGACAGGCCGGCGAATCGCAGCGCGTCGCGCTATCCGAACACCCTGTACCCGCCGGGATTGCTTTCGCAGCCGACGGCAAGACGGCTTACGTTGCGATGAGCCGCTCGAACTCCGTCGCGGTGATCGATGCGGAAACGAAGAC
>JAOAPQ010000535.1 GCA_025462965.1 Bryobacterales bacterium | reverse complement strand
TGATCGCCGGCTGTGACGCCGCGTCGAGCGTGCAGGCGCCGCAGTGGGCGCAATTGCCGGCCCCGGCACAGAGTCTGGCACGCCAAATGGGATTCACTGCCGCAAACTTCGACCGGGCAGTAACCGAAATCGACGAGCGCACTGCCAGGCGTCTGCGCGATGGTGAGTTCGACCACCTGATCTACTACATGCTCCAGTCGCGGAGCTTCACTTCCGCGGATCCGGTTGAACCCGCCCGCTCCGCCACCGAGTACATGCATGATGCTACGCGGGCGATTCCGCCCGCTGTGGAAAGGCGGATGGAGGCCTTCGCGCGGACGCTGTCGCAACCGGCGAACGAGCGCCAGCGTTACTTCGCCGGCCTGTTGACCGGCAGCGATCCCGTGCCGGTCATGCGTGCTCACTATATTCGCGGCATGCAATTTCTCTATCGCAAAGAAATAGAATGCCGTGCAGCGGAAGTTCCACAAAACTGTGTTGCATCAGCTTATGCGGATCGCGGCCTCAGCAGTGACACAAGCCCCAGCTCCATGGAGGCGATCCGCGCTGGCCTGTCCTGGCTTTCCCGTAACCGTCCGGCATTTCAGGCCCGCAAGGTCCTGATCGTGGGACCGGGCGTTGATTTCGCTCCGCGCACTGGACTGCGGGAAGACACTCCGCCGCGTGTTTATCAGCCGGCGGCCGTTCGAGCGCTGCTGGCGCCAGCCCTCGTGGATTGCGCCGATATCAATCCCAGAGTTCTCGCGTTCGCGCGGGATACCTGCGGTTCCGTATACCAGATGAACATCGCTACCGGCACGATCGCCAGCCCCGCCGGATGGGATCTGATCATCGCAACCAACGTGCTGTTATATCTGGACGACCGCGAACTTTTTCTCGCATTGAACAATATCCGCAGGATGCTGAATCCCCGCGGATTGCTGCTGCACAACGACGCCCGGTTTTCCGCAAAGCTGTTCGGGGAGGCAAACAGTCTGCCCGCCGTTTACTTCGGCGAAGTGGAACTCGACAGTCACCGCGTTCCGCCGCTCACCGACCGCTATGTGCTCCACGAGCGTGGCGCTGGGAAGTAACAGAGTGTGACATAATATTTCAGATCTCAGTCGCAAGGAGTTTCATGTTGACGTGTTGTCGAATCGGTCTGGGAGTTGTGGCCGCGGCCACCCTGCTTGCTGCCGCTCAAAATGGCGATATGACCTGGTCCTCCGCGGGTTTCCTGCAACTGCCCGCATCGGCGGAAGTGGGCCCAATGTCCGCCGTTGCCGTCGACCGCGCGCATGGCTTCATTTACGTCCTGCACCGGGGCGGAACGCCGCTTCTTAAGTTCGATGCGAAAGGAAAGTACCTGGCCGGATGGGGACAAGGCCTGTTCAAGGTCCCGCACGGACTTCGTATCGATAATGCCGGTGATCTCTGGATCACCGATAACGGGTTAGGCAACCTGCGGAAGTTTACGCCCGAAGGGAATCTGCTGATGACGATTGCGGAGGCGAACGGTCCGCTCAAATCGCCCGACGACCTGGTCATCGCCTCCAACGGTGACATCTACACCGCCGACACCGGTAATGGACGCATCGTCCATTTGACTGCCGGCGGAAAATTTATCTCGCAGTTCGGCGCCAAAGGAAAAGGACCCGGCCAGTTCACCACCGCTCACGGCCTCGCGATCGATGGCAAGGACACCATCTATGTAGCGGATCGCGGCAACGACCGCGTAGAGGTATTTACTCCCGCCGGTAAGTTCGTCGCCGAATGGAAAGGCTTTGGCAACCCGTACGGGCTGCTCGCCTGGCGCAATGAGCTTTTTGTCTCCGAGGGAGACAAGCACCAGATCATTGAAATCGGCTCCGACGGCGCCATCCTGCGAACCTGGGGCGGTCCGAATCTGCTGCAGCTCCCTCACTTGATGGATTACGGCTCCGACGGGACGCTGTATGTTACCGAAGTCAACGGAAAGCGCGTCCAGATGTTCCGTCCTTCGAAGAAGGGATAGTTCCATGAAACGATTCGCTGTCTGGCTTCCAGCAGCCCTGATTTGTGGCAGTCTGGCTCGCGCGCAGGATGGTGCCTCACACGATCCCAATCAACACATGGAAGATGTGGAGAAGGCGCACCGCTCGCTGATTCAGCCTCCCGTCTCGAAGGCGGCGACAGCCGGAAACCTGACCGCCGAACTGGCCGCGTCTCTGCCCGCGCAGGGCTCCTCATTCCAGAAAGCTCCCGTGCGGACGTATATCGATCAGTACGTCTTCGCGCGCATGCAGCGCGACAACATCCCACATGCCCCCATGGCCGGCGACGGCGAATTTGCGCGGAGGGCCTGGCTGGATGCCACCGGCCGCATCCCGACACCGGACGACCTGCAGACCTTCCTGGCCAGTAAAGATCCGGACAAGCGCGACAAACTCATCGATAAACTGACAGCCAGCGACGCATTCGTCGACCGCTGGGCTTTTTATTTCGAAGACCTCTTCCGGGCCGGCGGCCGGATGGGATCCGGCCTCAACCTCTTCCACTTCTGGATTCGCGAGTGGCTTACTCTCGATCGCCCTTACAACGATGTTGTAACCGACCTGTTGACCGGCGCCGGCAAGACCAGCTTTTCGGTTCCGGCGGGCATGTATTTCGCGCGGGATTTCGTCAAGGCAAAAGACGACCCCACGGCGCCCGATGCGCACGACCTCGTGGAGCAGAACGACACCGT
>JAOAPQ010000514.1 GCA_025462965.1 Bryobacterales bacterium | reverse complement strand
CGGGGTTCCAACGAGACTGCGTGGAGGACCAATGTCCCTTCATGAGCACTCCTCTAAATTGGCAAGAGAGCGCCGGACGTGAGGGCGATCTACCTCTGAAGTGCCGATCGGCCGTGCTCTTCCTAGTAGAATGCAGAGTAATGGATCTGTTGAGGACGGAACAAAGCGCGTGCGCGGCATCCGGTGGCGTTGCGAGCTATCTGAAGCATCCACTCGGAGGTGGGATGTTTGGTCAAACCGGCGAGAGTGACGCGGTGCGATTCCAGATGAAGAACAGGACGTAGTAGGTGGCGAGACCTCGCCAGGTGAGCACTTCCACTGTGAAGAAGTCGGTGCCTGCCAGGACGGCCATGTGGGAAGCGATGAAATCCTTCCAGGTGGTGATCTGGCTGCGCTTGGGTGTCGGCTGAATCCGATATCGGCGAAAAATGTTTCCCACAGTCTGATCGGAAACAGAGTGGCCCAGATTGGCCAGGGCTCCGGCGATCCGGTCGTATCCCCACCCGGAGTTCTTTCTGGCGAAGCGCACGATGAGCGCCTCCAGTTCGGGCTCGATTCGGGGCCGGCCTGGTGAGGTACGGAATTTGGATCCGTAGAATTTGCGGGCAATCAGGCGCCGGTACCAGGCGAGGATGGTATCCGGTTTGGCGACGCAGGCGACCTGCTGAAGCGCGGCGCGGCCGAGTCGCTTGCCGATTCCGCCGAGGGTGGATCGTTCGCGATCCGACAAGCGCATGCGGGCGGGAAGGTGGGCTCGGAGGATCCGATTCTCAGCTGCGAGGTACTCATTCTGGAGCAGGAGTTTCTGATTGACCAGCCCGGTGACGTACGCCAAGAAGCGAGCCCATTTGTGGTCTGGCATGAGGAACATCCATCATAAACTCAACTCCCCATGCGAATAAATTGACTACACGGGATTATCACATGATCACCGGCGATGGGTTCATCCGCGATATCCTTTTTTTCTGCCCGTGAAGGTGCTCAGTCGCGTCTTTCGCGGCAAGTTTATCGCGGGGCTCAAACACGCGTTTCAAAAAGGCGCGCTTCAGTTCCCTGGCGGCGTGCAGCCGCTTGCCGGAAAGAAGGCTTTCTCCGCTGTTTTGCGCACTCTCTTTCATCACGACTGGGTGGTCTATGCAAAACCCTTTCGGCGGGCCCGAATACGTTTTGAACTACCTCGCCCGTTACACACACCGCGTGGCTATCTCGAATCATCGGCTCGTGAATATGATCGACGGTAAGGTCACCTTCCGTGGAAAGACTACGCCCATGGCGGCAAGCAGAAACTGATGACTATAGCTGCCGAAGAGTTTTTGCGCCGCTTTCTGCTGCATGTTCTGCCACGCGGTTTTGTCCGTATCAGATTCTCCGGTTTCCTCTCCAACCGCCGCAGAAGAGAACTCCTGCCTCTGTGCCGCCAACTCCTTCATGCCGGGGCGCAATCAACCCCGGCATCCGCACAAGTCTCCGGCTCAGCTATCGTTCCCGTGTGGCGTTGTCCTTGCTGTGGCGGCCCGATGGCAGTCGTAGAGATGCTTACCAATCGACAGATCCAGATGGCAACTGTGGGCCGAGAGAGTTTCGCTGACACTTCGTAGTCGTCTGCTCAAGTCGAACTGCCGCTATGCTTCGCATGGCAAATCGTCGTGTGTCTAGAAGGCATAAGGTGGTCCGATCAAAGCCGCAGAGTCCGTCTGCGAACACTTTTCCCTACGCTCCAACAGGGCTCCGCCGAAGAAAAACCAGTCACAGCGCTCTCGGAGTCCCGCAATCTCGTGGCCTCCCCGACAAAAACCAATTCAATACCCGTACGTAGGTAGACCGCGTCCGCCGCAAACGCCAGCGGCTTCGTTCAAACGCCCCAATCGAAAGTACCCCGGCCCGAAAATGCCCTCACGCCCGAACGCTGCACGCCGGGGCACTTCCGATTGAGTCATAGCGTTACTGAGGAAATATCCCTTTCGTTCCTCCGGGCACGACAAGCCAGTGGCCTTCTCCTGTAAAGTGCTAACAGTAACAAATGAGAACGGAATTGCTGCGATTCAACGGCGCTGTCGAGCGGCATCCCGCCATCGAGACGTGGATGAAAGAGCATGCAGGTGAATTGGGAGCCATCGCGCATCAGTGGTTTGAGGTGATGCGGAAATGCGGGGACGAAATCCGGGAGCTTTTGCATGACGGCTGCCCGGTTGCATGTTTGGGAGATGCACCCTTCGGCTACGTCAATGTATTCAATTCGCATGTAAACGTGGGGTTCTTTCACGGCGCAGCCCTGCCGGATCCGGCTCACTTGTTGCAAGGCGCGGGCAAGTTCATGCGCCATGTGAAGTTGAGACCGGGAACGGCCACAAACGCCGCAGCGCTAAGCAGGCTGATCGACACGGCGTACTCGGATATGAAGGCGCGCGTCGAAAACGGCTAGGCTCACAGAAACGCCTCGAGAGGCCGACGCGGATATGCACCGCCAAATATGTCGCATACAGATCGTCGGCGGATGACGCGCCGTTCGGAAGGGATCACGCCATTCGGGATCGTGTCCGGATCGCCGACCTACGGACGCCGAAGTTCTTGCGTGTGATCGTACGTCCTTGTCCGGACCGTACGGGGAAATCCTGGATCGCCGGTCGTTCGCAATCGGACGCTAAACGCGGGCCCGGGAGCGAAACTCGTCTTGGTCCGGAACGTCGCAGAGACCGAACAGCCGGCTGCCGCATCTACATAAACACCTATGAAAAGACGCAGCCTTGGCCGAAGTGGCCTCGAAGTTTCCGCACTCGGATTTGGTTGCATGAGCATCGGCATCGCTGACGTATACACCAGCAGTGCGCAATGCGAAAACGATGCCATTGCGCTCGTCCATCGCGCCCTGGATTTGGGTATCAACTTTCTTGATACGGCTAATATCTATGGCGATTCTGAGATCAAGGTCGGCAAGGCTCTCCAGCGCCGACGCGAGGGAGTCGTCCTGGCGACGAAATTCGGCATCGTGCCCGGTTCGTCTTACCAGGACCGGGCTGTCGATGGAAGTCCCGAAAATGCGCGGCGCTGCTGCGATGTGTCCCTGCAACGGCTGGGAATTGAAACTATCGATCTGTATTACCTGCATCGAGTGGACCCCCGAGTACCTATCGAGGACACGGTTGGAGCGATGGCTGATCTTGTGCGAGCCGGCAAGGTGCGCAGTATCGGCCTCTCGGAAGCGTCTCCCGCGACCGTGCGTCGCGCGAACAAAGTACATCCCATCACAGCTGTGCAGACCGAGTACTCGCTGTTTACGCGCGATCCTGAAGACGAGCTGCTCCCCACGTTGCGCGAGCTGGGAACCTCCCTGGTTGCGTACAGTCCTCTGGGGCGCGGCTTCCTCGGTGCGCGTTTTCGAAGCATCGACGAACTCGCTCCCAATGATTGGCGCAGAAGCAATCCCCGTTTTCAGGGAGAGCAGTTCCAACGCAACCTTGCCATCGCGGACACAATCGCTGAGATCGCCCGCGAGAAGGGAGTAACGCCTGCCCAGCTCGCCCTGGCGTGGGTCCTCGCGCAAGGGAAAGACATCGTTCCGATCCCCGGTACCAGCAACGTGAATCGCCTCGAGGAAAACGCTCGCTCACTTGACCCGGTGCTGACGACGGATGACCTCGAGCGGCTTGAGCGGGTAGCGCCGAAGGGTGCCGCCGTCGGAGACCGTTATGAGCCCAGAATGATGGAACTCCTCAACGGGTGACCAGCGTACACCATACAGCGGCTGCATTTGCGGCCCCATTCGTTTGTTCGAGGCTACCGCGCTCAGGAACGAAGGACATTCCCGGTTCTGGATGGTCTCGGCACCGAGCGGGCCCGTGAAGCCGGGCTGGTCGGACGCCACGGCCAATCCAGATTACGGCGGAGATACTTATGTCGAATGCAGTAGAACTTCTTAAGCGCCTCTACGGGGGCTTCAACGCTCGGCACATGGATGCCGTCCTGGCGTGCATGCACCGGGAAGTCGTCTGGGCGAATGGCACGGAAGGTGGTCACGTCTACGGACGTGATGGTGTGCGCGATTATTGGACGCGGCAGTGGGCAATGATTGACCCGCACGTAGAGCCGGTCGAGTTTGCGGACGGGCCGGTAGGCGAACTTATTGTCGATGTACACGCAGTAGTGCGCGACCTGAATGGAAAGCTGCTCTCAGATCGAATGGTTCGTCACGTGTTTCGAGTAGAAAGCGGGTTGGTTCAGCGCTTTGACATCCGGGATTCGAGTGGACCAACTCCGTCGGAGTAGAGGGTTCGAGGATCACGGCCAGCATCGGGGATCCATTTTGAGATTCGTGCCCATGCGATTTTCTGTTGTGGCCGGCTGACGCGCAAACAAGAAGTTGGCCCGGCTCGGCGGGCCATAGCTTTCAATGTCCAGTTTGCCGACGATCCGGACACGATTCGTAAACGCTACGCTGTCACACGGGAGTAATCACACAGGATCAACCATTTCGAATTACCGTCAGCGCCGAGATGGCCAAGTTGTACACCGACCAAGATGACCGGACCCTGGACCGGGCGGCAGACCGACGAAAGCAGGGCGATCTGCCGCGGCGTATTAACTCATGCTGCTTTAGCTCCTTTTTCGACTTTTCTCCAGGAACGCGAGCACGTCGGCGTTGACTTGATCCGGACGCGTTGCCGTGAGGCCCTGAGGCGCGCCCGGACAATAGATTCCTCTGAGCCCTCGATGAGCCTGGCCGATTTCCGCGCCGAGTCTTTCATCGGAACAATTTGATCGTCGTCGCGGTGCATCACCACACTAGGGACATCGAACTTCTTGAGGTCGTCGGTGAAGTCGGTCTCGGAAAATGCTTTGATGCTTTCATAGGCGTTCTTGAGCCCAGCCTGTATAGTAAGTTGTTGTGCCGTCCTTGGCGGTAATCGTGCTCATTTGATTTCTCCTGATTGAATTCCTGGCGAAGCAGTAATGCTCGCACTTGTTGGTTTCACTTGACTGGTATCAGCACAGAAGCGCCCTTATCCTTCACTAAGAACACGAGGAACCTGGCTGGCTTAGTGCTGCTTGCGTTCCGGCCAACGGCATGAATATCATTGGGGCCTTCATAAAAACTCTGGCCTGGCGTGAGCGTGATTTCTTTCCCGCCTTTCACCTGCATTACAACGGAGCCTTCCAGCACATAAAGGAAAGCATGCGCATTGTGCCGATGAATAGGGTCCGAAGCGCCAGGCGGATAGACCACAGTGATCAGCAGACCTTCCTTGCCGGGAAACTCCGCAAGATCTTTCGACATGAGCGGTGTGACCTTAGCGTCCTGCGCGATCAGGGTGCTGGTGATGAGAGACGCCAGCA
>JAOAPQ010000512.1 GCA_025462965.1 Bryobacterales bacterium | reverse complement strand
CGTCACGCCAGGATCAGTGGAACGTCCTGGAACTTTCCAGTTTCCAGCTCGAGACGATTCGCACTTTCCGCGCGAACGTAGCGGTTGCGCTCAATGTGACACAGAATCATCTGGACCGGCACCACACTTTCGAGGTTTACGCGAATGCGAAAGGCAACCTGTTCCGGACCCAGCAGGTGCAGGATTTCGCGGTCCTGAATGCCGATGATCCGGTCTGCCGTTCCTTCGCTGCTCTTACGCCCGCGAACAAGTTCTGGTTCGGAAATTCGATGCTGCAGGCGGGGAGGGTGTTCGTCGGGGAACACGCCCTCATGTCCGCCGATGAGATCCCGATCCGTGGGGCGCACAATGTCGAGAACACTATGGCCGCCGCAGCCGCCGCACATCTCACAGGCGTCGGGATGGCAGAAATTGCGGAAGCGGTTCGGACGTTCAAAGCCGTCGAGCACCGGCTCGAATTCGTGCGCAACGTGAGCGGCGTCGATTTCTACAACGATTCCAAAGCCACGAGCGTCGACGCGACGATGAAGGCGCTGCAATCGTTCGAGAGAAATCTTTGGGTAATCCTCGGCGGCAAGGATAAGGGCAGTGACTACACGGTACTAACGGATCTGCTGAAAAGCAAAGCTGCCGGCGTGTTATTGGTCGGCGCGGCTGCCCCGATCATTCGCGGTCAGCTTCAAGGCGCGGTCCCCCTTACCGATTGCGGCACAATCGAGGAGGCCATCGCCGAAGCCTCTGAGCGCGCACAACCCGGCGACACAGTGCTGCTTGCGCCCGCATGCGCCAGCTTCGATCAGTTTCAAAGTTACGAACACCGCGGCCGCGTCTTCAAGGACCTGGTTCGTGCGCTCCCGGCAAAATAATCATGGCATTACGTCTCAAGACCGATTGGATCCTTTTCGCAACCATCATCTGCGTCGCTTTCTTCGGTGCGGTGATGGTGTACAGCGCATCGTCCGTTATGGCCGAGCTGAAGTACGGCTCGAGCTACTACTTCGTCCTGCGCCAGATGTTCTGGGTGGTAGCGGGCGTGATCATCCTGATGATCATGAAGCGCACGCACTACCGCAAATTCCAGCAGCCCGCGGTCGCATTTAGCGCCATGAGCATCACATTGATCCTGTTATTTCTCGTGTATTTCATGGACGGGCACCAACACCGCTGGATCCGCCTTGGGCCCCTCGGCGGCATTCAGCCCTCGGAGCTGGCCAAACCGGCGCTGGTTATTTTTCTTGCCTTCTTCATTGCGCTGCGTTCGCGCGCGATCAACAACAAGCACACTCTGCTGCCCGCGGCAATGGCGGTTGGTCTGGTTGCGGTGGGCGTCGTAGTGGCGGATCTCGGGACGGCCGTGGTCCTGATGTTTACGGCGGGGACGATCTTCTACGTAGCCGGTCTCGAGTTCCGCTATTTCGCAATCGCCGGGGTGATTGCCATGTGCGGAGTCGCTTACACGGTCTACCAGAAGCCTTACCGCTTGCGCCGTCTCGTGGAGTATGTCGACAAGGATTACAAGCTCATCAACAAGTTCGATAAGACGGGCATCATTCGGGCGCGCATTCAGAATTCGTTCACTACAAAGGATACGAATTACCAATCGGAGCAGGCGAAAATCGCGGTCGGCGTGGGTGGCGTGACAGGGCAAGGCATCACGCAGGGGCGTCAAAAGCTGCTCTATCTTCCCGAAGCGCACACGGACGAAATCTATGCCGTGGTCGGCGAAGAACTCGGGCTTATCGGCTGCGCGGGCGTGATGATCGGCTTCGTTCTGATTCTCTGGCGGGGCATTCGGGCAACGATTTTGATCCCCGATGAGTTCGGACGGTACCTTGCGCTCGGCATCACCACGATGATCGTCGTGCAGGCTTTCATGAACATGACAGTGGTGCTTGGCCTGGCGCCGACCAAGGGTATCCCATTGCCTATGATCAGTTACGGAGGCAGTTCGCTGGTCAGCACGATGGTGTCGTTGGGGCTGCTGTTGAACATTTCGGAACATGCCGGATAGCCGCCTGTTCCTCATGGCGGGCGGCGGCACAGGGGGGCATGTGATTCCGGCGATCGCGGTGGCGCGCGAGTTGGAAAAGCGTGGACATCGCGCGGTGTTTGTTGGAACCGAGCGTGGAGTGGAAGCGCGGCTGGTACCGAAGGCCGGGTTTCCGTTGGAGTTCATTCGGGTTGGCGGCGTGATGGGTTTAGGGTTGGTGCAGAAGATGATTAGCGCGGGACAACTCGTAACCGAAACCCTGGCGCAGGCGCGCCGGTTCGGTTCCGTGCGTCCGGATGCGGTCTTCAGCATGGGCGGCTACGTCGCCGGGCCGCCGGTGCTTGCGGCCATATTGCGTAGAATTCCCATCCTGGTTATGGAACCGAATGCCGTGCCCGGGTTCATGAATAGGATGACGGCGCGGTTCGTTCGCCGTGCACTCATCTCTTTCCGCGAAACCGAGCGATATTTCCCGAGCGGCCGGACCGAACTCACGGGACTGCCGGTGCGCGAAGACTTTTTCCACCTGGCGCCGAAACCAGTAGGCAATACATTTACAATCCTGATCACGGGAGGCAGCCAGGGGTCGCGCACGCTGAACGAAGCCGCGAGCGCGAGCTGGCCGCTGTTCCGGAAATCAGGCCTGCCGGTTCGATTTCTTCACCAGACCGGGCTCGTCACTTTCGAGAAGACTCGCGCTGAGTTCCTGTCGACGGGGCTTGAAGGCGAAGTGAGCGCGTTCTTTCAGGACATGCCCGCGGTATTCGCCCAAGCGGATCTGATTGTCTGCCGTTCCGGCGCGGGAGCGGTCGCCGAACTGGCCGCGGCCGGCAAGCCGTCCATCCTGATTCCGTTCCCGTTCGCAACGGGCCAGCACCAGCTCAGGAACGCCGAAGCGTTCGAGCGCGCGGGCGCCGCCCGGCTCGTTTTGGACAAGGAATGGACCGGCGAACAGTTCTTCAACACCGTTTCAGCTCTGATCCGCGAGCCCGGAGAGCTGGCGAAGATGGCCGCGGCCGCGCGTGAGTTGGCGCATCCCGGCGCCGCGCGGCGGGCAGCGGATATTCTGGAAGAAATTCATTGACAGTAGCAAAAGCAGTCGGAACAATAACAAAGGGAAATGTTTTTTAGCAAGCAGCATCTGCATTTCACGGGAATCGGCGGGATCGGCATGAGCGGGATCGCCGAGGTGCTGCTGAATCTCGGGTATAAGATCAGTGGATCCGATTTGAAGCTTTCGGCCACTACCGAGCGGTTGGCACAGCTCGGCGCGAAGGTCTACGCCGGACATGCTGCGTCGAACATCGAGGGCGCGCGCGCGCTGGTGGTGACTTCGGCCGTCGACGAATCGAACCCCGAGATCCAGGAAGCGCGACGGCTGCAGATCCCGGTGATCCCGCGCGGAGAACTCCTCGCCGAGCTGATGCGGCTGAAGTATGGAATCGCCATCGCCGGCAGCCACGGTAAAACGACCACCACCTCTATAGTTGCCACTATCCTGAATCATGCCGGTCTCGACCCCACTGTGGTCGTGGGCGGCAAGGTCGCCACCATGGGCGGCGCCAATGCCCGCGTGGGCCACAGCGACTTTCTTGTCGTCGAGTCCGACGAGAGCGACCGGTCTTTCCTCAAGCTTGCGCCTATCCTTGCGATCGTCACGAATATCGATCGGGAGCACCTGGATACTTATTCTTCGATCGATGACATCCGCAATTCGTTCACGGAGTTCGTCAACAAAGTTCCCTTCTACGGAGCCGCGATCCTATGTATCGAAGACGAGAACGTGCAGTCCATACTCCCGCAGGTCCGCCGCCGTACCGTCACCTACGGACGCACCGCGCAGGCGGATTTCGAAGCATCGGATTTCAGCTGCGGGCTCTTCCACAGCGAGTTCCAGGTAAGCGCGCACGGCGTGGACCTCGGAAAGTTCCAGATTCAGGTTCCCGGTGAGCACAATATCCTGAACGCCACGGCTGCCATCGCGGTTGCGTGCGAGCTTGGCGTGACAGCGGATGTGATCCGCGTTGGGCTCGCCACGTTCAGCGGTGTGGAACGGCGTTTCCAGAAGCGCGGAACGGAACGCGGTGTCACGGTGGTCGACGATTACGGCCACCATCCCACAGAGATCCGCGCCACCCTGGCCGCTGCCCGGTTCTGCAATCCCAAGCGCCTCCACGTGCTGTTCCAGCCCCACCGGTACACGCGCACGGCCGCGCTGATGGATGATTTCGCGCGCGCGTTCAATCAGGCGGACCGCGTCTTCTTTCTCGACATCTACGCCGCGTCGGAAAAACCCATCGAGGGCGTGACCGCCGAAGCGCTGGCCGAACGCACGCGCCAGTTCGGGCACCGTTCATCTGAATACGTGGGTACCATGGAGCGCGGTGTCATGGCCATTCTCGAAGGCCTCGAGGAAGAAGACATCATCATCACGCTGGGCGCCGGTAGCATCACGCAGGCGGGCGATCTGATTCTGGAGAGGCTGCGCAATGCCTAAGGTCGTCAAGCCAAAGAGATTTCCATGGCGGTTGACGTTCACCATAGCCGCCTGGACCGCCGTCGCGGGGTCCGCCGCCATGGCCGCGAGGAGTGTGGAGAAGTTTGTCCTGACCGATTCGCGGTTTACCCTCGCGCCCGCGCCCGACGGAATTTCATTCGAAGGCGTGCGTTACGCCTCGCGCGCGCGCATCGCGAGGATGTTCGCACCCGATTTCGGCCGCAGCGCCTTTCAGGTCCCCATGGCGGAGCGCCGCCGCCGCCTGCTCGCCATCGACTGGGTGGAAAGCGCTTCTATTCTGCGTATCTGGCCGAACCGCCTGATTGTTCGGATGAAGGAACGCACGCCTTTGGCCTTCGCCAGGCTGGAGGGAGGCCACTACATGCTCATCGATTCGGCGGGTGTGTTTCTGGCGCCGCCGTCCAAGGTGCGTTTCGATTTGCCCGTGCTGAGCGGCCTCACCGAGGAACTGCCCGAGCCGGCGCGCGCCGAACGCGTGCGGGCGATGTCCGCGCTGCTGGCAGAGCTGGGTCCACAGGCGAAACAGATCTCCGAGATCAACGCGGCGAGCCTGGAAGACCTGCGGCTCACGATGGAATTGGAACACCACGGAATCGAGCTCTGGATGGGAGACCGCAACTACGCTTCGCGGTTTCAGAACTTCAATAACCATTACCCGGAGATTCACAAGAACTCCCCAAATGCCGCGGTCTTCGATCTACGGCTCGACGATAGAATTACATCGAAGTAAGCAGAAGTAAGCATATGAGCAACAAACCTCTATTGGCGGTTGGATTGGACGCCGGCAGCCACTTCACGCGCGCGGTGATTTGCACGCTGGAGCACGAACGGCTGCGCCTGCTTGGCTGCGGCATGGTGGAATCTCGCGGATGGGCGAAGAGCCGCATTGCCGACCAGCAGGCAGTTTCGGATTCGATCCTGGAAGCCGTGCAGCTGGCGGAATCGGCGGCGCAGACTCTGGTGGAATCGGTAACTGCGGGATTCGGCGGTTTGACTGTTCGCGGCGCCAACACGCGCAGCAAATTCGAACTCGGCAGGCCCCGCGAGATCCAGCAGTCGGACGTGAATACCGCGCTGAAGCGCGCCTCGAAAGTGCAGCTTCAGGACGACCGCATGATCCTGCAATTGTTCCCGCAGGACTTCGTGGTCGACGATCATCCCGGGCATCGCGACCCGCGCAGGATGCTCGCCTATTCCCTTGAGGCGAATGTCCATCTGATTACGGCATCGGAGAAGGAGCATAACGCGCTGGTGGGAGCGATCAACCAGGCGCACCTTTCCGTGGACGAGACGGTGTTCGAGGCGCTCGCTTCGTTTTACGCCTCCATCCTCCCGGAAGACCGGCAAGAGGGCCTCGCCTGTCTGGATATCGGCGCTCAATCTTCGGAGCTCGTCGTTTACTATGGCGACGCGCTCACGCTGGCCGCGACCATTCCGATCTGCGGCGACCACTTCACGCGCGATATCGCGCACTTCCTGCGCGTCAGCGCCGATGACGCCTCTCTGGTCAAGGAAGAATATGGCAGCGCTGTTTCCAGATGGACAGCGGACAACAGCTACATCGAATTGCCGCTGGTGGAGGGCAGGGAAGCGCGGGAGGCGTCGCGACGGAAGCTGAACGAGATTATCCAGATGCGCGCGGAAGAGCTGTTCAATATGGTGAAGAAGGAGCTTACGCGCGTCGGTATGCATCGCTCGCTGACGAGCGGTCTCGTACTCACCGGTGGCGGCGCGCACCTGCACGGTCTGTGTGATGTCGCCGAGCATGTGCTCGATTGCCAGGCGCGCCTCGGGCTCGGAATCGGAATTCAAGGCTGGCCGGCGGATCTGGATTATCCGTCCTGGAGCACCGCGGCAGGGCTCGCAATGTATTCCGCGCGGCTGCATACGCAAGTGGATCTGGAGCGGCAGTCTATCGGGCTATTGGGAAGAATCTTGAGATAGAGGAGGATCACTTATGTCAACGATCGAAATTACGGCGCTCGACGGACTGAAGTTCGAGTTGCAGGATGAGGCTCGCAAGGGCGCTCGCATCAAAGTTATCGGCGTGGGCGGCGCCGGCGCGAACGCTGTCGCCCGAATGCTGGAGGAGGGACTCGACGGCGTGGAGTTCCATGTCCTGAACACCGATTTGCAATCGCTCGCGAATTCGAACGTACCGAGCAAGATTCAGATCGGCACGAAGATCACGAAGGGTCTGGGCGTGGGGTCCGATCCGTTGATCGGGCGGCAGGCGGCGCTCGAGGATACGGAGCGGATTTGCGAACTGCTTCACGGCGCGGACATGGTATTCGTGACGGCGGGTCTCGGCGGCGGTACGGGCGCGGGCGCCGCTCCTGTGGTGGCTTCGCTCGCGAAGGAGATGGATGCGCTCACTGTTGCGGTTGTGACCAAGCCGTTCAGTTTCGAAGGTCCGAAGCGAATGAAGGCAGCCGAGAAGAGCCTCGTGGAACTGGCAGCGACCGTTGACACACTCATTACGATCCCGAACGACCGGCTGCTGACCATTCTTCCCCGCGGCACCAGCATGACAACCGCTTTCAAGATGGCGGACGATGTCCTGCGGCAGGCAGTGCAGGGCATCAGTGACATCATCGTGACGCCGGGATTGATCAATCTGGATTTCTCCGATATCCGCGCGACCATGCTGGGCATGGGCCACGCAATGATGGGAACCGCGACCGCCAGGGGCGAGAACGCGGCGGTTGATGCGGCGAAGCAGGCTATCGCAAGCCCGCTGCTCGAAGATACAAAGATTGCGGGATCGCGGCGCATCCTGATCAACATCACGGGCTCGAGTGCGCTCGGACTGCACGAGGTGAACGAGGCGTGCAACATTGTGCGCGAAGCGGCCAACTGCGATGATCTGCAAATCAATTTCGGCGTGATTGCGAACGACGCGATGGGCGATGCGGTGAAGGTAACCGTGATTGCGACCGGCTTCCATGCTCCGGAACCGGCTAAGGAAGACCCGTTCTTTATTCCGGTGAAGCAGGACTCGGCTGCGGCGGAAGAGATCGCGGCGGCGGAAGAAATCGAGGATGAGCCGGAGCCGGTTTTCCTGGACCCGGACGATTTGGACGTGCCGGCCTACTTGAGGAACAGCAATAAGCTGCTGAACTAAATTTGCGCTAGGTTAACTGACGATTGGAATGCCGACATTTGCGGTGCTCGTCGGCATTCTCAAGGTCAGGGTTGGTTACCCGCCTGGCGCGTGTCCCCGAGACCGCACTAGAACCGCACGCCTACCAAAAATTCCGCCTGATTCAACTCAAGCACGTTGTCGGAACCTGCGCCGACATCACGCGTGTAGCGAATCTCCGGGCTGATGCGCACAAACGGGATTTTGAAATCCACACCGGCGCCCAAAACGAAGCCGTGATGCGACGTGGCGCTGAACGAAGGCGTTTGAGCGACGTTGACGCGCAAATCGAGGTGATCGTACGAATACCCTGCTTCCACGAATGGCTTAAGAATCGGGGCGGAGAGGCGGTACTGCACCAGGATCGGGAAACGCCATTGCGTACTCGATTGGCTAAATAAATTGTTAAACCTGAGTCCCGCCGGCCGGTACAACGCATCGGCCTCTACGCGGAACCCTAATGGCAGGCCGAGCTGGAGCGTCGGACCGATCGTGTAATTGCTGCTTTTGTCCACGAGTCCACTGGAGGAAGAGCCTGTAGTCAGGTTAGTGAACGGTACGCCGCCAAGGATGCCGTAAGACAGTTGCCCGAAGGCGGGAAAACAGAGCAGAAATAAGAGACTAAGACGTTTCACAACTCAGTATAACGGCACTTACGCGACTTCGAGAGTGTAGACAATAATGCCGCGCTCTCGATTGTCGGTCGCGTCACCCGGAAGTGCCCGATCCAGCGTGAATCGCATCGTGAGGGTGCGGCCGTCGGCTGGGCCCAGATCCTCAATGAAACTGTAGTAACCGGGTCCCGCGAGGGTCATGGTTCCGCCGGTGGAGGCGGCAAGTTCCACGTGGCCTACGCCCTCCGGAAGGTATAGCTTCATATGCAGCTTCGCTTGCGATCGCCCGATTGGAAGCCGCACGTCAGCGCCGAATTCCCGCTTGGTCCATCGCCAGCCGCTGCCCTCGGGCTCGTGCCATCCATCGAGCAGGGCCACGTTCGCCAGCGCGTAGCGGCTCTCGGCGAGGCAGAAAACGCGCTCGTCGCGATCGAGGCTGACGGGGTCGGAGGCGATCGTATCGCCAATGGTCATGTAATCGCGGATGTGCCAGTTGGTGCGCTTCAGCATCTGCCGGAAACTTGCTTCGGTGAAGATCCAGAAATTGCTGTCATCGTCATTCAGTTCGTCGGCGACGAGCAGGTATGCGATCGAGATATCTTGGACGGTCCCGGACACGCCCGGCATGCGGCGTGCCAGGCGTGTGCTCATGATCGCGTGGCGCGCGTGCCTCGATACCGTTTCGAGCAGATAAAACGGATTCTTCAGGTGATAGATCGCGCCGAGAATAAGTGCAAGACCGAAGTCTTTGCGGGGTAGGCTGAACTGCGA
>JAOAPQ010000511.1 GCA_025462965.1 Bryobacterales bacterium | reverse complement strand
ATGCTCTCGCCGCAGCCATGCTCGCTTCGGGTCGCACTACGGATGCCATTCGCGAATGGCGCGAGACCATCAACCGGCAGCCGATGTATGCTGTCGCTCATCGTAATCTGGCTCGCGTCCTGGCCGCCGAGGGAGACGCTGCCGGCGCGATCGGAGAATACACCCTCTACCTCCGCCTGCAGCCCGATGATGCGCAGGCTCATCTGGATCTGGGCGCAATCTACATTGCCGTACAGCGCTACGACGACGCACTGCCCGAGTATCGTCGCGCCTGCGAGTTGAAGCCCGACGATGCCGATGCCCTGACCAACTTGGGTACTCTCCTGGGGCGGGCCGGCAACATCCAATCCGCGATTGAGGCATTTCAAAAAGCTCTTCAGATTGACCCCACTAGCGAAGTTGCGCGCGCGAACCTGAAACGTGCGCGGTCACAGCTTGCCGGCCAAGGGGTAAGATAGCGGCGACACGGGCACACCGTCAGTCCCCGCGCATCCCCATGTTCCGCATCAGCCGGTACAGATAATTCGGATGCACCCCCAGCAATCGCGCCGCTTCTTCATGCCGGTCCCCCACCTTCGCAAACGCGCTCTCCACCGCTGCGCGCTTGGCAGCATTCACCGCGTCCTGCAATAGTCCCGATCCCTCGGCCGCGGCGGCGCCCCGGCTTTCCCGCAAAGCCTCCGGCAGATCTTCAGCGCGAATCATGCCGTCGCAGCCCAGGACCACAGCCCGCTCGATCGCATTCTCCAGCTCGCGCACGTTGCCCGGCCACTCATACGCGCGCAGCAAAGCGCGCGCTTCGGGTGCAATTCCCGCGATCTTGCGCGCGCATTTCGCCCCATACCGCGCTACAAAATGATGCGCCAGCGGCAGGATGTCGTTCGGCCGCTTCCGTAAGGGCGGCGTACGGAGTGCCACCACGTTCAACCGGTAATACAGATCCTGCCGGAACGTCCCTTTGCGCGCGGCTTCCTCCAGATTCCGGTTCGTCGCCGCGACCAACCGGAAATCGAGCGGTATTGCTTTTGTCCCGCCCACCCGCTCCACCTCGCGCTGCTGCAGCACGCGTAGCAGTTTCGCTTGCAAGGCGATCGGCATTTCCCCGATCTCATCCAGAAACACGGTCCCGCCGTTCGCCGCCTCCAGCTTTCCGCGCTTCTGCTCTACCGCTCCGGTAAAGGCGCCCTTCTCATGCCCGAACAGCTCACTCTCCAGAAGCGTTTCCGTGAGTGCCGCGCAGTTGATCGCCGCGAATGGCTTTGCCGCCCGCCGGCTATGCCGGTGGACCGCCCGCGCCACCAGTTCCTTACCTGTCCCGCTCTCGCCTGTCACCAATACCGTCGCCTCGGTCGGAGCCACTCGCGCGATCGCCCCGCGCAGTTCCGCCATCGGTGCACTGTCACCCAACAACTCGTGCCCCACGCCCAGGTCCTGCTCCAGTCGCTTCACCTCGCTTTGCAGCCACTCCAGGTGAAAAGCATTCTCCAGCGCCACGGACGCAATCTGCGCGATCGCCGCCGCCAACTCAAACTCCGGCTCGCCGAACGGCACCGTCCGCTTTAGCCAAATGGCTCCCGCCACCCCGTCCCGCACCTGCAGCGGAACCGCCAGTTCGCTCTCGCCCAACACCGGACGTTTCTCGCCCACGGCCTGATCCACCACCGCCGGCCACTCTGCGCCCCCGCCATCGTAGAGAAAAATCGCGCAATCCTCGGCCGGAAGCATTTCGAAGATCAACGCCCGCGCGTGTTGCTGCAACACCTCGCCCACGCGCGTCCCGCGGGCGGCATACATCTCGCGCGTCGCATGCAAAAGCGTGGCGATGCGCAACAGGGAGCGCTCGGGAACGCCACGCTCTTCCATCGCTCTGGCGGCGCCGTCTTCCATTGGTATACAGTATAGTGCTCTACAGTGTAGTGCCGGCCGTTTCACCTTTTGGTGAGTCGAATCCGCTTCCAGGTACACTCGCCGCCGGTAAGTCCCCTGTTTTCAATGCATCGTTCGCGGTCAGGTGCGTGCATTTCTCCCCAGCGTCCCCGGAATAAGAAAAAAGGAGAAAAGACGATGAGAACAACCAGTGTGAAAACAATGTTGGCGATTGCTGCCGTTAGTTTGATGGGCGGTGCGCTCCAGGCTCAAGAGGAGTACAAAGTCAATGCGCAGATCCCATTTGATTTTCAGTTGGACGCGAAGGTGATGCCTGCGGGCAATTACACATTCGTGAACTCGCCGGCCAAACCGAGCGCCGAAGTGCTGAACCGGCAAACCGGCAAACGCAATTTCGTCCTGGCTGCATACGGCAGGGAGAACAGCTCCAACCGAACCAGCATCGTCTTCCACCGGTACGGAAGCACCTATTTTCTCTCTCAGATCTGGACCGGCATATCGGGCGGCGGCACACTCCCGGTCTCCAGGCGCGAGAAGGAACTAATGAACTCGCCCCAAGGTGTTGCGATGGCGGTCGTTTCTATAGCCGTCCGGGCCGACTAACACAAGCACTTCTTTCGGAGCAGCGCGCGGCGGACCATCTTCTCGGATGGCCCGCCGCGCCGTTTTATTTCCTCCACTCCCCCACGACTCTTCGGCCCGCGAGCACAAGCGAGGTTCACTCACTATCGGCATCAATGGCCATGTAAGGGGGTGGTGGTGGACATTAAGCGATTTATTATTCAGATAGTCCCCATTGGAGTTATTGGACTGATTCTCTATAACGGAGTCTTTGCCTTAATAGCGCCCGTGAAATGGCAGACGAGCCGTTGGGCAGCCACGGAACAGTTTTCGCGGGTCGACTTGACACGAACTGCGCTCCGAATTAGGGTGCGAATTCTGGGATTCGTGATTACTGTTTTCAGTTTGCTAATCCTGGCCTCCATATTGCGGAGCTTGGTGTCTCACAAGCCGTACAATTAAGCTTCACCCGCGTATGAGCATTCCTTCCGATTCACGTCGCGGTTTCCTGCGTAGCGCGGCGGCCGCTACCGGCGTCCCCTTGGCCTTGGCCGGCGCTCAGACAACGGGGCCGGCGCGACGGCCCAATATCGTCTATCTTCATTCACACGATTCAGGCCGCTATCTGCAACCTTTCGGACACGGAATCCCCACGCCGAATCTGCAGCGATTGGCCAGCGAAGGAGTGCTGTTCCGGCGCGCATTCAGCGCCGCACCCACCTGCTCTCCTAGCCGCGCGGCGCTGCTTACGGGCCAATGCCCGCACCGGAACGGCATGCTCGGCTTGGCGCATCGCGGCTTCAGCATGAACGATTACCGCAAGCACATTCTGCACACGTTGCGCCCCGCGGGGTACAGATCTGTTCTGGCCGGATTGCAGCATATCGCCGCCACGCCCGAGACCATCGGCTACGACGAGATTCTCCACCCGAAGACCACTGCTGCGGCGGACGTGACACCCGGCGCCGTCGGATTTCTGAACCGGCCCCATTCCGAGCCCT
>JAOAPQ010000505.1 GCA_025462965.1 Bryobacterales bacterium | reverse complement strand
ACTGCAAGGTGCCGGTGAGCGTGGGATCGAAGTTCGGGATCGGCGAACCGGTCTGCTGGACGAGCGCGCCCTGTGAGTTGGCCGAGGCGTTGGCGGCGGTCGCTGCCGCGCTCTGGATGATGCCTGCTGATGTGGGCGTGGCGCTGACAGGCCCTGCCTGAACGGTCGGCGTGGTTCCGCGCAGCGCGCCGCCGGATTGGGCGCGCAGAATGTTCGCATCCTGCTGCAGCGCGCCATAGCGCTGCAATTCGATATCGATGTTATTCTCGAGCGCCAGCGCTACCGCATCTTGAATCGATAGATAAATATTTCCGCCCCGGAGTAATTGATCGAGACGGCTGGAGTTGGACAGGTTGATGGGCGGAACATCGGCGGGACGATATGTCTTCAGTACATGACCGAGAAACCCCGAGCTGTCGCGTGTCAAAGGCGGCATTTCCGCCTGGACGCGGGTCGGAGGCGCGGCGATCTGAGCGGAGCTTGACGGCGCCAGGAGAAGCAGGCTGCAGACCAGTGCGAAGATGGGTTGAATACGATGCATGCGTCCTTAGGACTCCGAGCTTACGGAGAGTTCCCTCAATGGTATAGTAGGCCAAGTTAAGGCCGCAACCGGCCCACAGGAATGCCCGAAGATAACGACATACTGCGCTTGTTCGAGAGCACCGGCGCCTACTTGAAGGGGCACTTCCGCCTGACCAGCGGACTTCACAGTGCCGAGTATATGCAGAGTGCGTTGGTCCTGCGACATCCGCCGCTGGCCGAGGATCTCGGGCGGCGTCTGGCGGCACGGCTGAAGGAACTGGCTGGTTCCGCGCCCATCGACGTAGTTGTTTCGCCCGCGCTCGGGGGGCTGATCATCGGCCACGAAGTGGCGCGAGCCTTGGCCGTGCCCTTTCTTTTTACCGAACGCGACGCCCAAGGTGAAATGACACTGCGCCGCGGCTTTACGGTGGAGCCGGGATCGCGGGCGGTGATCGTGGAAGACGTCGTAACCACGGGCGGCAGCACGCGCGAGGTGATTGAGGTTCTGCGCGCCCTTGGCGCGGAACCGATCGCGGCGGGCTGCATCATCGACCGCAGCAACGGCACGGTTGAGCTCACGGGCTTGCCCTTGGTCGCGCTCAAGAGCATGGAAGTGATTGCCCATCCGGCCGAAAGCTGCCCTCTCTGCCGGAGCGGCCTTTCCGTGACGAAGCCGGGTTCCCGGCCTGCCGCGAATGCGGCGCCTTAAGATCGCAGTCGCCTACGATGGAACAGATTTCCACGGCTGGCAGGTGCAGCCCGGCCGCGCCACGATCCAGCGGGCATTACAGGAAATTCTTTCAGGTATCGATGGCAAACCGGTGCTGGTGGCCGGATCCGGACGGACGGACGCCGGCGTGCATGCGCGCGCGCAGGTTGCGGCGTTCACGCTCGAAAACGGAATACCGCCCGTAAATCTTCGCAAAGCCATGAACCGGCTGCTGCCGCCCTCCATCCGCGTACTTTCGGTGGAAGAGGTTGGGGAGTCGTTCCATCCTCGCTTCGACGCTGTCGCGAAGACCTACGAATACCGCATCTTCCGCGGCGAAGTATGCGATCCGTTCACGTGGCGGTACGTGCATCACCATCCCTATCCGCTGAACACGGAGTTGATGGAAGCCACGGCGCCGCTGCTCGAAGGCGAGCACGATTTCAGCGCCTTCGCCGCATCGGACCCGAAGGAGGACCGGGGACGCTCGAAGGTGCGGCGGATCTTTTCCTCACAGCTCGCGGTTTCGCCCGACTGGCTTGTCTACCGGGTACGCGGAAGCGGGTTTCTGAAGCACATGGTGCGCAATATCGCCGGCTTCCTGCTGGAGACCGGAAAAGGGAACGCCGGTCCGGAACTGCTCCTGGAAATGCTGACGCCGGGATGTGCCGTGAAGGCCGGTTGCCGCGTGCCTGCGAAGGGCCTGACACTCGTGAGCGTGGAATATGATCGCGGAGCGGAGACTTTCTGTTAACCTGAGTCCGTGCCCACCAGACTATACGATATCGACCCCGGTCCGGAGAGCCCAGAAGTCGTCCGGGCTATTATCGAGATCCCGCAGAACTCCGCAAATAAGTATGAATACGACGGCACGCTTGGCGTTTTCCGGATGGATCGGGCGCTCTATTCGCCGATGCATTATCCCGGTGATTACGGCTTCATTCCAGGCACGCTGGCCGACGACAACGATCCGATGGACGTTCTGGTTCTAGTACAACAGCCCAGTTTCCCGGGCTGCCTGATTGAAGTGCGTCCGGTCGGCGTTCTGAACATGGTAGACGATGAAGAGCGGGATCAAAAGATCCTGGCGGTTCCGACGAGGAATCCGCGGTACGACCAGATTCACACGATGGATCAGATTTTCGCGCATGTGAAGCGCGAGATCGAACACTTTTTCACTATTTATAAGGAGTTGGAAGGCAAAGTCACCAAAATGAACGGCTGGGGAGGCCCGCGCGAGGCCCGGAAGGCGATTCAGGAATCGCGCGAGCGATATTTGGAAGTTCAGAGCCAGAAGGTGGCCACTGCCCAACCCGTTTAGGCCGGTTATTCGGGCGGAAGCTTCTCCCCAGGTTTGAGCAGGGTCGGAGGTTTTCGCTTCTTGGAGTTGGCGTCTTCCTCCTTTTGGGCCGTCGCCTTCTTCTCCGCGCGATCTTCCGGACGCATCGTCGATTCGATGTCTTTCTTCTCTTTCTCTTCCTTGGCCTGAACTTCAAGCGCTCGCTTGCCAAGATCCTGGCTCGCCAGTTCCAAACTGTCGCCGGTTCCCGAGATGGCCTGCTTCAGCACAAAGTCGTAACGCGAAATGTCTTTCGGATGCGACTCCCGGATCTCCTCGAGTGTCGCGAGCAGCGGCTTTTCGCCTGCCGCGACGGCGGCATTCCCGATATCGACATTGACCTTGCGCTTGAGCGCGTCGTCGGAGACCGTGTCGATGGCGTCCAGAATTTTTACATAGTCTTCCAGAAGATCGTGAACCAGAAGCGAGCGGCCGGGCTTGTCCTTCGCCAGGAGCGATTTCACCTGGTCGACCCGTTGGCGGGCAAAGCCGAGATATAACTTCAACCGGTCGTTGGGATCTTGGGCTTCCCGAACCTGATCGGCTTCGTCGGAAGTCAGGAAATCGCGCTGTGCGTAGCCTGGTGCGCACGCGAGCAGGAAAAGCAGAAATATTTGTTTCATTTGTCGCTGCCTTTGTCCCCCATAATGCCGAGCAGCCAGGCATCATGCACCTGCTGCACTTTGGCTTTCGGCCCATCGATGATTTTGCGGTCATCGATGTCCATCGAATTTTCCAGCGCGTCGATATGCCTGAGCATTTCACGCGTCTTGCCTTCGCCGTACTTGAATGGCTTGGACCGTTTCCGCGCGTCCTTTCCGGTTTCGGTGAGCGACGCTTGGGCGATCTCGATCGATTTCTCCATCTCTTCGAGGTCGGACGCAGCCGCCTTGAGGTCGCCCTTGGCGTAGGCGGCTTTCGCCTCCGAGAGAGCGGATTCGGCGTTGGCGATCGCCATACGGGCGCGTCTTTCCAGATTGGGTTCGTTCTTCAGTTCCGGAATACCGGCCGCCTGTAACGCGCAAGCCACCACCGCACACGCCACGAATCTCACCGCTTAGTCAACTCCTGCTTGATGATACGCGCCCGCTGGCGCGCCTGGAACTCCTGATCGGGATTTTTTCCGTTGTCCGTAGCCAGAAACTGCTCATAGCTTTCGAGCGCCGGCTTCTTCTGTTTCAGACGGTCGAGCGTTATCGCGCGGAGGAATAGATTACCGGGCGATTCCTTGCCGAGCGCCTTCACTTTATCCAGCGCGGCGAGTCCGGGCCCGTAATCTTCATGGATGATGAGCACTGACGCTAGTTCGTTCCAGGCTTCGACCGATTCCGGCTTTTTTTGAGCAGCGGCGTAGAACTGCTGCGCAGCGGGAGCGAGTTGCCGCTCATCACGGAGCGCCCTACCGTAAATCATACGCAGATCGTAGTCGCCGGGATCGGCAGCGGCGGCTTTCCCCAGTTGCTCGAGTTCCTTGGCCGGCTCCTTGTTCATGCGATACGCGGTGGCGAGCGCCAGCCGATTGGCTGAAGTCGGCGATTCGGCGACGGCCTTCTCAAGTCTCGGGATAGCCTCCGCATACTGCTTGGACTCGAGAAGCAGCTCGCCCAACCGTTCCTGTGCGCCGGTGTTCTCCGGGAACTGGCGATAGAGCGCGATGGCCTCGGCAGGCTGCTTTGCCTTCTCATACGCCGCGGCCAGTTCCAGAAGCGCATCGCGGTACTTCGGATCGAGTTCAGCTGCCTTCCGGAAGTGCGCCGCGCCCTCCGGCAACTGATTCCGCAGCAGTTCCGCGCGCCCAAGACCCAATTCCGCCGCCGGGGATTTTGGGTCGGCTTCCAGGCTCGCGGCGAAATGCTGCGCAGCCTTGGCTGGATCGCCCGAGGCTAGATAAGCTTCGGCGAGTTGATATTGAGGACGGGCTTCCTTGGGCTTCTGGGTGACCGCGCTCTCCAGGTGCGGGATGGCGTCCGAAGGGCGTTTCTCACGGAGAAGGAGGATGCCGAGATTGAGCTCGGCCTGGTACAGAGCAGGCTTCAGCTCGAGAGTCTTTTTATATTCGGGAATAGCGTGCGCGGCGTCGTTCTGAAGGCTATACGCCAGGGCCAGATGAAAGTGCGCCGCGTAATCCTTCGGGTCCAGCGCGGCGGCCTTTTGAAACA